>NZ_VOQX01000240.1:0-1535 GCF_016643525.1 Pantoea sp. Morm
GCCAGTTATTTGCACGCAGCGTCTGATAAAACATGTAATCTGCCCCGGTTGACTGGAAGTTTAGTAAACCCGGCATAAAGTATAGTCCGGTGAGGGGTAGCCGCGGAGGCATCAGCGTGAGCAGTCGTAAACAGTTTGTTGGCATCCTCGTGATGATTTTTATTGGCAGCCTGCTACTGCTGGAGTCGCTCGCGCGTCTGGTGCATCTGCTTTTTGTTGGCTGAGCGGTGTTTCATACCGCGCTAAACGCTTACACTCCTTTGCGTCTTACTGAAAGGAGTCTCCATGAGTCAGAATATCTACGATAACCCCGAATTTTTTGCTGGCTACGCCACCCTGCCGCGTTCGGTCAACGGACTGGACGGCGCGCCCGAGTGGCCCGCGCTGCGGGCAATGCTGCCTGAACTGCGTGACCAGCGCGTGCTGGATTTGGGCTGCGGCTACGGCTGGTTTTGTCGTTACGCGCTGCAGCAAGGCGCGCGTGAAGTTGTAGGGCTGGATGTGTCAGAAAAAATGCTGGCGCAGGCCGCTGCCATGACCGATCGGCCCGGCATCACTTATCAGCGCGCTGATCTCGAAACCCTGCAGCTCAGCAGCACTTTTGACGTGGTGTACAGTTCGCTGGCGCTGCACTATCTCAGCCATATCGACGCCCTGTTTGCCACAATTTTTCGTGCGTTACGTCCCGGCGGCGCGCTGGTGTTTTCATGCGAGCACCCGATTTATACCGCTCCGCGTCAGCAGGAGTGGTTCATCAATGATGCCGGGCAGCGCAGCTGGCCAGTCAATCAGTATCAGCAGGAAGGGGAAAGGATCAGCAACTGGTTTGCCGCTGGCGTGAAGAAGCAGCACCGCAAGCTGGCAACCTGGATTAACGCGCTGATTGCCGCCGGTCTGGTGATTGAACGGCTGGATGAGTGGGGTCCGGATGTACAGCAGGTAGCGGAAAATCCGGCGCTGGAAGAGGAGCGCGAGCGTCCGATGCTGTTTTTGCTGGCGGCGCGCAGGCCGCTGTAAGGTTTTCAGCAGTGGCTGCATCCTGCAGCCCTGTGAAAATTCCCCCCGGCGCTTATCTCCGGCACTCAATCAAGGTGTTAGCTCTGTAAGGGACGGTACCTACTGTAACGCTTAAGATTATTCCGAACAAGTTAAATGATATTAACTATCATTCTCAACTATTGATCTGGCACGCTGTTAATGCCCGTTGCGTTTGTGTCGCTTCTGTCTGCTAAATCTCACAGGAGCCCGCATGATCACTGACTACACCTTTAACTATCTGGATGGCCTGGATGTGCACTATCGTTATAAACCGGCCAGTCTGGATAATCAGCATCTGTTGATTGTCATGTCCGGGTTTAACCTGCCCGATCCTACCGTGTATGATTTTACTTTGCTGGAGCACACCCGTGCAGCCGTGTTATGGATCAAAGACGATTTCAACGGTTTGCCAGCGTATTACCTGTGTAACAATCTTCAGTTCAACATCGAGCACGGCGTCAGCCAGCTCATCCGGGCGGTGATTGAGCTAACCCAAC
>NZ_VOQX01000241.1:0-1531 GCF_016643525.1 Pantoea sp. Morm
AAATCCGTGCTAACCAGCATCTGGAGCGCGCCTCTGAGCTCTCCGAGAACGATACCATTCCGGTTGAGATCACCCGCGTGCGCCTGCAGCTGGCGCGTAACGAAGATCACGCCGCACGTCACGGTATCGATCGCCTGCTGGAAGTGGCGCCGCGCCATCCGGAAGTGCTGCGTCTGGCCGAGCAGGCTTATATCCGCACCGGCGCCTGGGGCGCATTGCTGGATATCCTGCCCTCCATGCAGAAGGCGCAGATTAACGATGAGAACCAGCGTAACGCGCTGCAGCAGCAGGCGTGGCTGGGTCTGATGAATCAGGCTATGGCCGATCAGGGCAGCGAAGGCCTGAAAAAATGGTGGCAGAACCAGAGTCGTAAAACCCGCCAGGAGACTGCCCTGCAGGTGGCGATGGCTGAGCATTTGATCGAGTGCGACGATCCGGACACCGCGCAAAGCATCGTGCTGGAAGGGCTGAAGCGTCAGTATGACGATCGGCTGGTGCTGCTGATGCCGCGTATCAAAAGCGGTGACCCGCAGGCGCTGGAGAAAGCGCTGCGTCAGCAGATCAAGCAGCACGGCGCCACGCCGCTGTTGCACAGCACGCTCGGCCAGCTGCTGATGCGCCACGGTGAATGGCAGCAGGCCGCAGAAGCCTTCCAGCAGGCGCTGGCACAGCGTCCGGATGGCTTTGACTACGCCTGGCTGGCGGACGTTTACGATCGCCTGCATCGCCCGGAAGACGCGGCTAAAATGCGTCGCGAAGGTCTGTTACTGACGCTGAAGAACAATCCTGGCGCCTGATTTTACTGTTGTTGTTTTTGTGCACGCCGGGCCAGTCCCGGCTTTTTTTTGCCTGAAAGAGCGTGCAGGGAATGCGGCATCAATCCGTAAACGGCAGATAAAAAAAACACCTGCCAGAAGCAGGTGTAAGATCAGGTCGGTAAGACAACTGATGGTATCCGACTCAACGTAATGTCCTTCTTACTGCAGTAGCGCGTGCACGTTACTGCCAGCTGGACAACGGATACCGTAAGGGGCTCTGCATCATTCCCAGGTTTATGTTGCATTGGCAAACATAAGAGGTGGAATGAGCATCTACGCTGAGATTATTGCACAAAGCGTGCCAGAATGGCATGAATCACGGGAAGTTATTTTATATCAGTCAGTTAGATAATCCCTGCCTGCTAACAGCGGTTACGATGTCGCGAAAACGCGACAGACCGGTTTAAAGCTGTCTCCGCTGAGCGACAGGCTGTGCAAGGAAAGGTAAGGCTGTTGAAAATCAGCAGGTTAGGTGTCGTGTAATAGCGACAATCGCTACGCCCGGCGCAAACCTCCTTCGGAGGTTCTCATCCTCTTTTGCTACAGACGAAAAAAGCCCGCTTTTTGCAAAGCGGGCTTTTCGAATATGGTCGGCGAGAGAGGATTCGAACCTCCGACCCACTGGTCCCAAACCAGTTGCGCTACCAAGCTGCGCTACTCGCCGATTTTGTACTGCCTGTTACTGCTTACTTGTTTTGCCTGGTGCGAAGAGA
>NZ_VOQX01000242.1:0-1530 GCF_016643525.1 Pantoea sp. Morm
TGCAGCGGACGAATCCACATGCTGAATTCGGTGGCAGGAAGCTCATCCTGCAAACGGGCAAGACACTGTTGCCAAAGCGTAAGTGACACGGCGGACTCCACTCGTACAAAATCGATAAGAATTTCAGGCGCTAATAATAGAAACTGTCTTTTTTGACACAGGCGGTCAGAAAGCGCCTGCGACCGCTATCCGCGGTAGTCATCCCCGGCGATCGCAAGGAGGATCGTCAGCGGAAGGGCGGATCATAGCGCAAAGCGCCTCAGAGATCTTCCCTTTCTACACAGTTTTGATCCATTTTATCCACAGGGTGTCCAGGCATGCATCAGTTTACGCCGTCTGCGGAAAAAGCGAGCGGGGATCAGGCTGAAAGCGAGAAATTTTCCGCCGCGCTCGCATTTTTGCCGTTACGATCGGCGCGGCGATCGCAAGAAGATCCTGGACGATCCTTGCGCTTTCCTTTATAGCCCGTATAATTCCCCACCCGGCATTGGCGCGTGAAGCTTTGATGCCCGGAATTAGCGGGCTGTATCAGAGTTTTCAGGTCTCGCGCCCAGCGAAGTAAATTGACTCCGGACTGTACAATTATTACAATCCCGCCTCTTTATTAAAGACACATTGAGGCGTCGGTCGTTTTACTGGCCCGAAAACGCGTCACCCAGTGAAATTTTTCAAGTTTAGGTAGAAATCGCCATGAAACGCACTTTTCAACCGTCCGTACTGAAGCGCAACCGTTCTCACGGCTTCCGTGCTCGTATGGCTACTAAAAATGGTCGTCAGGTTCTGGCACGTCGTCGTGCTAAAGGCCGTGCTCGTCTGACCGTTTCTAAGTAATAAAAGCTAACCCTCGTGGTTAAGCTCGCATTTCCCAGGGAGTTACGTTTGTTAACTCCCGCTCATTTCACTTTCGTCTTCCAGCAACCTCTTCGGGCTGGCACGCCGCAAATCACCATCCTCGGCCGCCTTAATTCGCTGGGGCATCCCCGCATCGGTCTTACCGTCGCCAAGAAGCACGTGAAACGCGCCCATGAACGCAACCGGATCAAGCGATTGACCCGCGAAAGCTTTCGTTTGCGTCAACACGAGCTGCCGCCGATGGATTTTGTCATCGTGGCGAAAAAAGGGATTGCTGACCTCGATAACCGTGCACTGACGGAAGCGTTGGAGAAATTATGGCGTCGTCACTGTCGCCTGGCGCGCGGCTCCTGATCGCCCTGATACGCGTTTATCAACGCGCCATCAGCCCACTGCTGGGACCTCATTGCCGGTTCCATCCCACCTGCTCGCAGTATGGGGTGGAAGCTGTACGCCGCTTCGGCATGTTAAAAGGCAGTTGGTTGACGATTAAACGCGTATTAAAATGCCACCCTTTGAACCCGGGTGGCGACGATCCGGTGCCGCCAAAAACCTTTGATACCAGAGAACATTAACGATGGATTCGCAACGCAATCTCTTTCTCATCGCTTTTCTGTTCGTGTCTTTTATGATCTGGCAAGCCTGGCAGACGGACCACGCTCCGCAGCCACAGCAGAC
>NZ_VOQX01000243.1:0-1525 GCF_016643525.1 Pantoea sp. Morm
CGGTCAGCTGCGGGCCGATATGATGCTCAACCGCCATTACGACTTCTCGACGCTGGCCGAGACTTTTGAGCCCGGGGTGATCAACAACCCTGAGCTGATCAAAGGCGTCATCCATTTCGCCCGCTAGAGAGCGTGTCAGGCGCGCAGCGTAGCAAAAAAATGTTGCCGTACCGCCTCGGCGTCGACGCCCAGACACAACCGCTGGGCGCGCAGGCCGGCGAACGGATCGTCGCGCGAGGCGAGGGTGCTCACGCGCTGCAGCGTCTGGCCGCGGCTGATGCCTTCGGTCACCACGCGCACCGGCGCTGTCGTCACGCTGAACGCCTGCGGCAGCGCCAGCCACGACAGCGTCAGGGTATCGTGCAGCGCCATGCCATCAAATCCTTCTTTTTGCAGGCTATAAGCCAGATAAGGCCGGCAGATGGCACTCAACACCGGCTGATTCAGCTGGCGCACTTCCTCTCCACTGATCAGCACCTTGTGCGTCACATCCAGCGGCAGCATCACCACCGGCAGCGCCGAGGCCAGTACCTGATCGGCGGCATGCGGATCTTTCCAGATATTGAACTCGGCGAACGGCGTCACGTTGCCGGCGTGGCCGTCGGTGCCAAACGCACCGCCCATGATCACCAGCTCTTTCACCAGCGGAATGATGTCTGGCGCCTGGTTGATGGCGCAGGCGATGTTGGTCAGCGGCCCGATTGCTACCAGGGTAATCACGTGCGGCTGCGCGCGTACGCTATCAATGATGAACTGCACCGCGCTGTCGGCGGCATCGCTATAGGGGTTATCGAAGGCATCGCCGAGACCGTCTGCGCCGTGCAGGGTGGCCGGTGCGGAAGGGGCCAGCGCCAGCGGACGCGAACAGCCACGATACACCGGTGCGCAGATGTTCATCTTTGCACAGAACAGCCGGGCGTTTTTTACCGCCTGGCCAACCGCGACATTGCCAAATACCGTGGTGATGCCCAGCAGCCGCTGCGTGCGCGCCGCATACGCCAGCGCAAAGGCGTCATCCACGCCGATATCAGTATCAAAAATCAGGGTACGCATCGGAATCTCCTTGCTGATGATGTCTGCCACGGTAAAACATAATCGTCCCCGACGATATGCTGACAGCAGGTGAATATTGTCACCTCCGCCGCGCCAGCGTATTATCGTGCCTCTAAGGTGATGGCGTGCCACCTTACCCAACCGCCCTCTGGTTACAGACGGCTGATGACGCCTGACAACTTGCTTATCCCTGCGCGGGAGACGGCGGTGTGTCAGGTGTAGTTTCTGTCCTGCCGCGGCCCTGCGCGTATCTCAATTCAGGAGCTCCAGACTATGCTGAAGTCGCTGTTCGCGGTCATGATCGGTGGTGCCATCGGTTGCACGCTGCGCTGGCTTATCTCTTTGCGTTTCAATACGTTATTCCCCAACCTGCCGCCAGGTACGCTGATCGTTAATCTGGTCGGTGGCTTTATTATTGGCGCGGCGATGGCGTGGTTTGTGCGCAATCCGCACATCGATCCCGTATGGAAAC
>NZ_VOQX01000244.1:0-1520 GCF_016643525.1 Pantoea sp. Morm
GCAGTTCGGCGGTGGTATCTTCTAATTGCTCAACCTGTGCCAGGGTGAACTGGTAGTAAGCGTCTTCACACCAGTAAGGTTCGCCATACATGGTATGAAACTGGAAGCCGTATTCGTTGGCTTTTTCGCGCCAGTCCGGGCGTTCGCTGATAGCAATACGTTGCATACTACGGCTTAGCCTCCCATCGAGCGGCTGCTGCCAGTGCTGCTGCGATTGGTGCTGGTGGCATTGCTGCGCTGCAGGGTGTTTTGTTTCGCAACGGTTTCACCGAAGCCACCACGGGTGATGGTTGAAGTGGTCGCCGGTTTTGGCGCCATCGCGGTTTTCGGCACGTTCATGCTGCGGCCCGACGTTGCGGTACCGTAGTTTTTGCCAGAAGCATCGACAAACTGACCGTTAGCCGGGCTGTTCGGGGTTTTCGGTGAGAACAGCGGTTGCTGCGCAAAGCCCGCGCCGCCGCCCATCATGCGACCCATCATGTAACCGGCCATCAGCGGCATCCAGAAGCTACCGCTCTGCTGCGCTTCGGCATTGTTGGTGCTACCGACACCGGCCTGGGCAGGTGTTTGCTGGCACTGATTCTCACCGAACTCGGCGACGCAGTCTTCACGCGTGGCGTATTTCGGTGCGGTGCGTTCGGCTTCTTTCTTCGCATTGTTATACGCAGTGGTACATTGCGCGCTCTGGCTAGGGTTAGCTTTCGCACAATCATCCGCGTTTTGGTACAGCGATACTGTCTCATCGCTCTGTTCGCAGCCAGCCAGCATAAACACTGCGGTCACCGCGAGTGCAACTGGCGTTAAATGGCGTGCCTGCCAGCTTTTACGAAAAGCGGCATGACGAATATGTTTAGTCCGTTTCATTATTTTCATCCTGTGCCCAAAGGTGGGGCTTAGGATAGGTGATGAGTGGTGGAAAATGAAGCGAGAAGCCGGATGGCTGGGGGATCTTTACGTTGTTATACGTTTGAATGCGAAAGGGGCCGCAAGCGGCCCCTTAAGGGATTAATTACCGAAAGGATTTCCGCTGCTGTGCGCGGCAGCCGGGCGGGCTTTCGCGGCGGCTGAAGGTGCCGAAGTTTTCGGACCATTATCGACACGTGCAGCCTGCTGGCTGTTTTCCGGTGCCACCACTTCAGGTGCGGTGGTGATTTCCTTGCCCAGCGTGCTGTTCAGTTGCTGCAGGTCCTGCTCATTCAACGTACCCAGCGCATATTTGATGTTCAGCTGGTTAATCAGGTAGCTGTAACGCGCATCAGAAAGTTGCTGTTTAGAGTTGAACAGGGTCGTGGTCGCATCCAGCACATCAACGATAGTACGGGTACCTACCTGATAACCGGCTTCCATCGCATCCAATGAGCTCTGAGCAGACACAACGGCCTGTTTGTAAGCATCGATGCTGCTGATAGACGCGTTAACGTTGTTGAACGAAGAACGCACGGTCTGGATCGCACTACGATGTGCGCTTTCCAGCTGTTCGCTGGCGGCAACAAAGTTGTACTGCGCCTGTTTCACCTGCG
>NZ_VOQX01000245.1:0-1518 GCF_016643525.1 Pantoea sp. Morm
GTTTGAGCCAGCGCGCCGCCACGCTTAATGACAGCAGCTGCAAGGTCTCCCCGCGCTCCAGCAGCGCATAGCGCTCGCGCACCACGCTGAGCACCCGGCCAAAACTTTGCGTGTGGGCGGCCAGCGGCGCTTCACGCGCGGGTGCCGGGCGTGGCGCGGGTTCAGCGGCCGGTGCGCGTGGCGCTTCCGCCGCCGGCGTTTTTATCAGCTGCTGATAAACCGCCCCTTCACGCGCGCGATAGCCCGGCTCTTTCGACTGCCACTGAGCGCCCGTGCCGCCGGATGCGGTGCCGCTACTGCTGCTGCGCGCGCCGGTTGCCGGCTGAGCAAAGTGATTTGTCCCGGCGGCCTGGCGGTTTTCCGGCTGCCACTGTGGCGGCGGCTCTTCGGCATGGGCCAGCGGCAATTCGGCGCTGCGACTGGCCTGCAGCACGCTCATCACACCCTGCCAGATAAAGTCATGTACCAGCCGCGACTGATGAAAACGCACCTCGTGCTTGGCGGGATGCACGTTAACATCCACCTGATGCGGATCGATCTCCAGATACAGCACATAGGCCGGCTGCTGATCGTCGCCGAGCTGGGTTTGATAAGCCTGGCGGATGGCGTGATTGATCAGCTTGTCGCGCATCATGCGACCGTTAACGTAGCAGTACTGCAGGTCGGTAACCTGACGCGACCCCGCCGGATCGGCCACCCAGCCGCGCAGCGCCAGATCGTCGTGCTGCCAGTCAATGCGCAGCGCGTGCTGCATGAAAGGCGTTCCGCAGATGGCGCCCAGACGCCGCTCGCGCTGCGCCTCCTGCGTCACGCCGCGATACTGACGCACCAGCTTGCCGTTGTGCGTCAGCGAAATCGCAACATCGAAACGCGCCAGCGCAATGCGGCGAATCACCTCATCAATATGGGTGAACTCGGTCTTTTCGGTGCGCATGAATTTTCGGCGGGCAGGCGTGTTGTAGAACAGATCGAGCACTTCCAGCGAGGTTCCCACCGGGTGGGCGGCGGGTTTGACCGTCACCGCCATATCGCGCCCTTCGGCATAGGCCTGCCAGGCTTCCTGCTGATCGGCGGTACGCGACGTCAGCGTCAGGCGCGACACCGAGCTGATACTCGCCAGCGCTTCGCCGCGAAAGCCGAGGCTGACAATCGCCTCCAGATCATCCAGCGAGGCGATCTTGCTGGTGGCGTGGCGGGCCAGCGCCATCGCCAGTTCATCTCGGGCGATGCCGCAGCCGTTGTCGCGGATGCGGATCAGCTTTGCACCGCCTTTCTCAATATCGACCTCAATGCGCGTCGCTCCGGCATCAAGGCTGTTTTCCACCAGCTCTTTTACGACCGAGGCCGGGCGCTCAACCACTTCGCCAGCGGCAATCTGGTTCGCCAGCTGAGGCGGTAAAATCTGTATTGGCATGGTGGTGATCCTTATCAGGTATGGGCTGCGCGCAGCCCCTCATCAGGATTGTGGAATCTTTAAATTTTGCCCCAGCATCACGTTGCTCGACTTCATGTTATTCG
>NZ_VOQX01000246.1:0-1497 GCF_016643525.1 Pantoea sp. Morm
AGTTTACCTTTTTTTGTGAGGCTTACTGGTTTTGTGCGGCGGCGCCGTACTTAATCTTCGCCGCTTTACGCAGGTTTTCCAGCAGCGCTTCAAAGGCAATCTGCGCGTTGTTTTGCGTCACGCCTTTCACCATTTCGTCGATCTGCGCCTGCGGCATGTTGCCCGCGCTGACCTTATCCAGCGCGACCAGCACCACGTTGCCCTGCATATCTTCGCTGACACCCCACGACGGCTTGTTATCCGCTGGCTGTGGCAGGTTGAATGCGGCCTGTGCCACCGGATCCTGCGCGTTGCGATCAACGGTTTTGCTGGCGCTCAGCGTCATGCCAGCCGCCTGCAGCGCGTCCTGTTTGCCCGCTTTCAGCTCGGTCAGCAGTTTGTCTGCCTGCGCTTTGGCCTGCTGCGTCGCTTTGTCATGCTTCAGACTGTCGGCAATCTGCGCTTTAACCTGATCCAGCGGTTTAACCGCTTCCGGTTTGTGCTCGCTGATGCGCAACACAAACGCCCGATCGCCATCGACGCTGATGATGTCAGAATTGTTGCCCGGCGCGCCGTTCTGACCGGTCAGGCCACCGTTGAAGATCGCCTGTTTAACCGCATCGAAATCGAGATCGGCCGGCACGTTATCGCGGGTGATCCAGCCCGTTTCCACCACTTTCAGGCCAGATGCCTGTGCGGCGCCCGCCAGGGATTCGTTGTCGTTGCTGGCGGCTTCGCTCACCTTCTGCTGCATCTTATAGAAGGCGTCGACGGCTTTTTCCTGCTTCACTTTATCCGCCACCGCATCGTGCACCTCCGCCAGCGGTTTAACCTGCTCTGGCTGGATATCGTCCAGACGCACCACCAGGAAACCGACTGAGGACTTGATCACGCCAGACAGCTGACCTTTCTGCGTCAGGTTGGCGTTTTTCAGTTCGTCCGGCGTGGTGTTCGGCTCCAGCCAGCCCATGTCGCCGCCTTTACGCGCAGAGATTGGGTCGATAGATTTGCTCTTCGCCAGCGTGGCGAAATCCTCGCCCTTTTTCAGCGCATCCAGTACCGCGTTGGCATCGGCTTCGGTTTTGGTCTGAATGATGCTGTAACGGTTGCGCTGCGGCTGTGAATAGTCGGCTTTGTGCTGATCGTACCAGCTCTGAATATCCGCTTCGCTGGCGTTCTCCTGCAGGCTGGCCGCATCCATTTTGATATAGCTGACGCGGAACTGCTCAGGTGCCATAAAGCTGCTCTGATGCTGCTGGTAATACTGATTGATTTCGTCGTCGCTGGCGGTTTGTTTCGCGGCCAGCGCATTAACGTCAATCACCGCCTGACGAATCTCACGCTGCTGCGAGACCAGATCCACCAGCTTGCTGGTTTCACCCTTCAGCATAAAGTCGGTATTGGCGATGGCGTTAATCAGCTGCTGCGTCGCCAGCTGCTTGCGCAGCGCTTCGGCGTACTGATCGGCACTGAAACCCATGCTGGCGATCAGGCCGTTGTATTTCGCGTTGTCGAACT
>NZ_VOQX01000247.1:0-1488 GCF_016643525.1 Pantoea sp. Morm
GGCCACTGCTGACGGCCGGCGATCTGGTGTTCCACGGTGCGACCGCAGATAACTTCATTCGCGCCTATGACAGCACCACCGGCGAACTGCTGTGGCAGCAGGAGCTTAGCGCCGGCGCGCAGGCGACACCATCCACTTACATGGGCAGCGACGGTAAGCAGTACGTGGTGATTGCCGCAGGCGGTCACGGTTCGCTCGGCACCAAAGCCGGCGACAGCGTGGTGGCGTTCCGTCTGAAATAATCCTGTCGATGCAAAAAAGGCGCCCGCGGGCGCCTTTTTTATATTTATAAATCAGCTCATTAACGCTTGGCGCGCTCGGTTTGTACCCGCTGGGCAATGCGATCGCCAATCGTCTGGTCGATGTTGCGCCAGTACTCAAACGCGCGCGACAGCACCGGCTCCTCCACGCCGTTGAGCAGATGACCGCTGACGTTATTCACCAGACGATCACGTGCCGCCTCATCCAGCACTTTATTGACCAGCGTATTGGCCTGACCAAAGTCATCATCATCCTGACGCAGCGTGTAGGGCGCGCGCACCATGTTGCCGTGCGCTTCCCAGGTGGAATCCGTCGGGTAGCGCTCGCCGTCCGCCGCCGGACCGCCTTTTGAGTTCGGCGCGTAGACCGGATCGCTAACCGGATTGATGCGCATCGCGCCATCCTTGCTGTAGCTGTGCACCGGTGCCTGCGGGGCGTTGACCGGAATCTGCTTGTAGTTAACGCCAAGACGGGCGCGGTGGGCATCGGCATAGGCAAACACCCGGCCAATCAGCATCTTATCCGGGCTCAGGCCGATGCCGGGCACCAGGTTGTTTGGTTCAAACGCCGCCTGTTCAATCTGCGCGTGGTTGTCGGTCGGATTGCGGTTGAGCATCAGTTTGCCGACTTTAATCAGCGGATAATCGCTGTGTGGCCAGACCTTAGTCAGATCAAACGGGTTGAAGCGGTAGGTTTCCGCCTCGGCGAACGGCATGATCTGCATGTATAGCGTCCAGCTGGGGAAATCACCATTTTTGATGGCGGTAAACAGATCGCGCGTATGGTAATCGCCGTCCTGGCCGGCCAGCAGATCGGCGTTATCCTGCGTCAGGAACTCCACACCCTGATCGGTTTTGAAGTGGTATTTAACCCAAAATTTCTCCCCGGCGGCGTTAACCCACATATAGGTGTGACTGGAGTAACCGTTCATGTGGCGCCAGCTTTTCGGAATGCCGCGGTCGCCCATCAGCCAGGTCACCTGGTGCGCCGACTCTGGCGACAGCGTCCAGAAATCCCACTGCATATCGTTATCACGCAGATTGTTGTCGGCACGGCGCTTCTGCGAGCGGATAAAGTGCTGGAACTTCATCGGGTCACGGATAAAGAACACCGGCGTGTTATTGCCCACCATGTCGTAGTTGCCTTCGCTGGTGTAAAACTTGATCGCGAAGCCGCGCGGATCGCGCCAGGTGTCCGGGCTGCCACGCTCGCCGGCCACGGTGGAGA
>NZ_VOQX01000248.1:0-1486 GCF_016643525.1 Pantoea sp. Morm
GGTGACCGGCGAAAGCTTTAACCTGACCTCGGAAGAGGTGGCGACGCAGCTGGCGATTAAGCTGAAAGCTGAGAAGATGATCGGTTTCTGCTCCGAACAAGGCGTAACGGACCGCGAAGGCACCATCATTTCCGAGCTGTTCCCGAACGAGGCGCAGACGCGAATTGATGAAATGGAGAGCGACGGTGATTTTCTCTCCGGCACCGTGCGCTTCCTGCGTGGCGCGGTCAAAGCCTGCCGCAGCGGCGTGCGCCGCAGCCATCTGATCAGCTATCAGGAAGATGGCGCACTGCTGCAGGAGCTGTTCTCGCGTGACGGTATCGGTACGCAGATTGTCATGGAGTCGGCCGAGCAGATTCGCCGCGCCAACATCAACGACATCGGTGGGATCCTTGAACTGATTCGTCCGCTGGAGCAGCAGGGCATTCTGGTGCGCCGTTCGCGCGAGCAGCTGGAGATGGAGATCGACAAATTCACCATTATTCAGCGCGACAATATGACCATCGCCTGCGCGGCGCTCTATCCGTTCCCGGACGAGCAAATCGGCGAGATGGCCTGCGTGGCGGTGCACCCCGACTATCGCAGCTCGTCACGCGGCGAGCTGCTGCTGGAGCGCGTGGCGCTACAGGCACGGCAGATGGGGCTGAAGAAGCTGTTCGTGCTGACCACGCGCAGTATCCACTGGTTCCAGGAGCGCGGCTTCACGCCGGTGGATATTGAGTCGCTGCCTGAAAGCAAAAAGCAGATGTACAACTATCAGCGTCGTTCCAAAGTGCTGATGGCAGACTTACGCTAAGCGCCACTGCTCATCAAAGCGCCGCTGAGGGCTATTCCCCGCGGCGGCGCAATCATCTGCCCTCTTCTCCCCCTAAGCGATCCAGCAACCCGCTGCGCCGCTGCGTGCGCAACTGCACCGCACGCCGGAACACCGCTTCATCACTGAACAGCGTCAGCTGGCTGCGCGCCCGGGTAATAGCCGTGTATATCAGCTCGCGCGTCAGTACCGGCAGGAACTGAGCCGGCATCACCAGCGCGGTGTGGTCAAACTCTGAACCCTGTGATTTGTGCACCGTCATCGCCCATGCCGTGTCATGGGCCGGCAGGCGACTTGGCTGTACCGCTTTGATGCTGCCATCAGGCAGCGGGAAGAACACCTTGAGCAGCCCTTCCTCATCGAACAGCGTAATGCCGATGTCACCATTGAACAGGCCGAGCGCGCTGTCGTTACGCGTCACCATCACCGGACGCCCCTGATACCAGCGGCTGCCCCCTGCGGGACGCCGAATCAGCTGCAGCTGCATCAGCTTATGCTCAATACGCTGATTGAGCCCCTGCACGCCAAATGGCCCTTCGCGCAGCGCGCACAGCAGCTGATAACGGCCAAACGCAGCAATCACCTCGGCCGGTGCGGCACGCTGGTTAATCAGCTGGAGAAATGGCCGATAGCCTTCGGCAATCTGCGTCAGCATCGCCTGATACGCTTCGG
>NZ_VOQX01000249.1:0-1439 GCF_016643525.1 Pantoea sp. Morm
AACTCCACGCCGAGATCGTGCGCGGCGCGCTTGCCGCCCGCCTCCATCGCCTGAAAATAGGGAATACCGATGATTTGCGGCACGAAGGCCACCTTTTGTGCCGCGAAGGCGTAACCCGATACCAGCAGCGACAGCGAACAAACAGCAGTAGCAATGCGATGCATGATGATTTCCCCTGGTGTGAGTGCTTAGGTGTTTTCGAAAATGTGCGCATCAGGATGCGCACCGGTAATGAGTGCAACGATTTCGTCTGGCGTAGTGTCCGCGTGACGGCGCTCGGCGATTTTGCGGCCGCGACGAAACACCACCATGCGATCGGCCACGGCAAACACATCGCTGATGTTGTGGCTGATCAGCACCACAGCGCAGCCACGTTCCGCCAGGCGGCGCGTCAGCTGCAGGACTTTCTGCGTCTCCGCGACCGCCAGCGCGGCGGTGGGTTCATCCATGATCACCAGCTGCGCGTTGAGATTGAGTGCGCGACAGATCGCCACCGCCTGGCGCTGGCCACCGGACAGACTGCCAACCGCCGCTTCGGCATCGGAAATGTGCGCATCGAGCTCGGTCAGCAGTCGATCCACCGTTTCGCGCATCGCGCGGCGACGCAGAAACGGAATGCCGAGCACGCGGCGCTTCAGCTCGCGGCCAAGAAACACGTTCTCGGCAATCGACAGATTCTCTGCCAGCGCCAGCTCCTGATAGATGGTGGCAATACCGTGCTCGGCGGCCTGGCGCGGCGAGGTGAATTTCACCGACCTGCCGTCTACCCACAGCTCGCCGTCGCTGGCGCTGTACGCGCCGGATAACACTTTGGTAAAGGTCGATTTGCCTGCGCCGTTGTCACCCAGCAGCGCCAGCACTTCGCCGCGATGGATCGACAGATTGACCTGGCTTAGCGCTGTTAACGCGCCGAAGCGTTTGCCAATGTTGCGCGCTTCGATGAAACAGCTAGTCATGGGCGCTCTCCGGATAAGCCGCGCTGTGGAAATCGATCTCCCACTGCAGCACGCGGGCGTAAAGCTGCGACAGCTGAGCCTGTTGCGCCGCGCTGAGCGTCAGTGCACACTGGTCCAGCTCGGTTTTCAGCCACTGCGCCTGCTGATGGAACTCGTCTTCGGCATGCATCTCTACCCAGCGGCGTACGTCAGCGTCCTGCTGCGATTGCGCGCTGACGCGCAGGCACCAGTGGTAATACATCCACTCGGCACCGAACATCAGGGTGATGATTTCCGCGTAGCTGCCCTGCTGCGCGACTTTCAGCATGCCATCGCGGAATGCGCTGACGCCGGGCAGATCGTCCGGATAATCCGCCGGCTGAATGCCGCGCCGCGCCAGCACCGCCTCAAACCAGGCGATTTGCGTATCCACCAGCGCATTGAGCACGCCAATCAGCCAGCGCTGCTGACGAATGCCGGGCGCCTTGCTCACCGCCAGCGCAA
>NZ_VOQX01000025.1:0-65692 GCF_016643525.1 Pantoea sp. Morm
TGGGTGGTGATATCGAGACGTGTTGCAACGCTGGAAACAGAATGACCGCGACCAATAACCTGTTTGACTGCTTCAATTTTAAACTCTTCGGGATAACGTTTACCGCTCATGGGCACCTCTCTTTAAGTCATCTTAAATGACTCCGAAGTGTCTGTTAAACCCGTGGCGATTCAGAACGCTCATTTGGCTGCAGCCAGTCCTGAGGCAAAACAAACTAAGTCTATAAAGATTTTTTCAGCCTGGCTCTAATCGACTGAATCTCAGCATACTCCGCTTTTGAAGCCTTGACACGTCAGTTGTTCTTTCACCTCTGAGTGGCTACTCGCGACTGCCTGCAGGAGACTGATTATGTTATTGACCGCAAAAGCCATTAACTGACTTTTCGACTTAATCTCCTTAAATTATGTGAGAAATTTGCCGATATGAAAACATGATCCCCCAGTCGCTACTGACATGCCCTGTCAGTAGCGACTGGTAATCTCAAGGAAAAATTACAAGGAGAACGCGCATGAGCGGGCATGAGGTAATGGTACAAAGAATAACCGCTATTATTGCAGAACTTTACCAGTACGGTTTTGTATCACGTAAGAAGATGATGGACGAATTCAACATCAGTGAGCGTACTTTGTATCGTGATCTTAATCGTCTGGGCGACAGAATCGTCCCCGATGGTGATGGTATTTACAGGCTGGCTCCCGCTTACGCTAAACCTCAGGCTCTAAAAGAACAACAAAGTCTCATCAATGCCCTAGGGATGGCAGAGTTATTCCCTGTAAAAAAAATCTTCTCCCAGCCTGACATGACTTCACTGATCATCAGATCACTGCCCGGAGATCCAGAAGCGAAACGCGTACTTGAGAATAACTATAGTGTGTTCGATAAAGCGATTCGTGAAAATATCCTTTGTGAATTTCATTATAAAGGGAAGCATCGGACCGTCGCGCCTTATAAGCTTATTAACATAAAGAGCGTCTGGTATCTCGGTGCGGTAGAGAATGAAAAGGTTAAAGGATTCCAGCTCACCAAAATTCATTGGCTGAAATTTAAATCAGAGCACTTCACACCACAACCCCATATCACACAATACTTTGCTGAAGAAGATGATGTCTGGTTTTCTTTGGATAAGCAGATTGTACTCCTTAAAATTTCAGCCGACGTAAGCCATTTTTTTAAACGTCGAAATGTTCTGCCTGCCCAAAAGTTAATTCGTCAGGAACCTAATGGCGACTTGATCGTGCAAACCAAAATGGCACACGAAAACCAGCTATTTCCATTATTACGTTATTGGTTACCAAATCTCACTATTATTTCCCCGGTTAGCCTACAACAACGTTTTTATCAGAAGCTCAACCAGCAGATAATAGAAATGAAAAACCCATTGCAGTGAAATTATTTTTGACAACATACAGCAGGAGTAAAAAATGTTACGTGGTTCAGAAAGAAAAGAAGCATTAGCCAGTCTCAAAAGTGCAACTTACCGTTATGAAGTACAGGCTAAAGACACCCAGGATGAGATCACTGCCCTCTTTCTGTTACGCCAGAAATGCAGTAAGGACCTGATTGTCCGTGGTGAAAATTTTGTTAATCGACTGGCGAATACACCGAAAGAGTTTGATAAATCCTGGAGCGAATTGAAAGCGGAAATCGCTGAATTTGATAACGTGGTGGAAAAACTGGAAGAAGAATACCGCGCATCACATATTGGTAAAGGAACGGCTGCTGCGGGGGTTGCCGTTGGGGCGGGGGTCGCCGCATTTGCCCCTACGGCTGCGCTGGCGGTCGCAACAACTTTTGGTACAGCATCCACGGGTACCGCTATTGCTACGTTAAGCGGAGCTGCCGCAACAAATGCAGCCCTGGCATGGCTCGGCGGCGGCGCACTGGCTGCGGGTGGCGGTGGCATGTCAGCAGGAAGCGCACTACTGGCTCTGGCGGGTCCAATAGGCTGGGGGATTGGTGCTGTAGGCATCGCTGGCGGAACCTTACTAGCCCGTCGCAAAAACGGTAAAATCATTGATGAAGCACAACAGGAAGAGCGCCAGGTTCGCGCAAAAACCAGCGAACTTCGCGTGATGGAACGTGGTGCGCAAGAACTCAAGATGCTCACATCCGAGCACTATCATGGTACTGAAAGCATTATTGATGTGCTGGAAAAGGCTGCGCCTCAAGACTATTGCCAGTTTAATACCCATCAGAAAGATCAATTAGGGGCATTGATTAACCATATCAATGCATTATCAAAACTGATCAACAAGAAAATCCAGTAATGAGCATTAACCATAATACAGTTGGCGACCAGCTTATCGGCAGCGCGGTTAACGCCATTAATCAGACCCGCATTGATAGTGAACTGTTAAAACTATCGCAGCAGGATCGTGCATTTGAGTTGGCTGGCGAACAAATGCAAAAGGTGCGTGATTTCATCGCGTCACCGGGTAACATCCTGGGCTCAATGAGCACCAAACACGGTGAAATTGCTGAGCAGGTAGAAGTTGGCGTGCGCAATGCTCGCCAGGCAATAGAAGAAAGGGTTCAGGATGCCTCTGATCTTAGCGCCACGTTTGACGGAGTGGGTCGAACCGCTCCGGCGGATTATATGATAGATGGCGTTGACGTGCAGTCAAAGTTTATCAACGGAGTTAATAATAACCTGAACCATGTCCTTCAGCACATGGAAACCTATCCCAATTTTACCCAGGGAGAATCCTTTTACCATATCCCCAAAGACTCCTGGCAAACGATTCAGGATGTTATTGATGGGAAGCCGGTGGAGGGCTTGAGCGAAAAAACAATACAAGCTATCAGGGATAAAGTTGCAGAAATTGAAAGTACAACGGGAAGATCCTTTAATGATGTCGTGCGTCCTGGAGTTTCTGATTACAAAGATGTTCAGTGGGGAAAAATTGACGAAACGCTTGATAAACATGATCAGGAATTAGCGGAACAGAACGAGGCAAAAAAATCAGAAATTATTGACGATCACCAACCCTCCCTAAGTGAAGGCATGCGTGCAACCGCAATGGGAGCCGCTTTCGGTGGAACCTTTGCTCTTGTAACAGGTATATATAGCAAATACCGTGACGGTAAAAATATATTTCGTGGAGATTTCAACAGACAGGACTGGCAGGATGTCGGCTTAGATACATTGAAAGGTGCCGCTATTGGCGGTGTATCCGCCGGAGCAATTTATACCCTGACCAATTATGCCTATCTGGGAGCACCGTTCGCCAGCGCGCTGGTCACTGCCGCTAAAGGTGTAAGCAATCTTGTTCTCTCCTATCAGCGCGGTGAGATTAATGCTGATGAATTTACCGATCTTGGCCTTATCATCTGCGCGGAATCGGCCATCGTTGGCGCAATGTCTGTCGCAGGTCAGGCAATCATCCCTGTGCCTGTTTTGGGGGCATTGGTTGGTTCTATCTCAGGGAAGTTTATGGTTACCGTAGCTAAAAATCTGGACAGTAAAGCACGCCAATTGCTGGCGAAAAAAATGGAGCAATTTACATGTCGCTTAAGTGAGATTGAGCAGAAAGCACTCAACCGAATTTTGAACGAGTTCGCGGCGCTGGGTGAGCTTACCGCAGCTGCATTTAGCGTGGAAAACAATCGCCGGTTGCTGGAAGCAAGCATCACGCTTGCCCAGACCCACGGTGTTGAAGAGGCGAAGATAATCAAAAATGCGGATAATCTTGACACATTTATGATGGCGTAGCACTCGAATAAAAATTACAGCAAGGATAAAACCACAATGCTACAGATAATTGGTGCGTTAATTTTACTGGTAATCGGTTTTGTTATTTTAAAAGCGTTGCTTAAGGCATCTCTCAATATTCTAGGTGTGATATTAGGATTGGGTGCATTGATTGTTGCAGGCCCACCTTTATTGGCGGGCTATATTGTAGAGCGCGTAACCTATGCGCTTCACTCACGTTGGCTGCTGGGTGTACCTCTTGCCATAGCAGGAATGGTGATTAGCTTTATGTGGGGACTTGATGGTAAACATATTGCCTACGAAGCTTATTCATTTGATTCAATGAAGTTTATTTTAACCGCTGCATTTGCCAGTGGCCTGCTTGCAGTACCTGTACAAACCAAGGCTATTCTACAAAACGGGCTTATACCAGCCGATATCAATGCCAAACTTAAAGAGTATTATTGCTGTTTTTATACGTCTTACTTTTTGATGGCCTGCTCTGCGGCTACACCGTTTATAGCCTGGCAATATAATATCTCATCTTCACTGATGTGGTGGACAGGATTGCTATACTGGATAGCAGCCTTACTGACACAGTTCTATGCGGCAAACCAAATTCAGGAACTCAAGAAGTTAACTAATGCCATCAATACAGGGTTAAATGAGCAAAAAGCGATAAATAACCAACTTTGGCTGACGGAACTAAAAGAAGGAAGTAACCTCTCAGCAGAATTCGTAGAGACTATCTATCTCAAGTTGGTCTCACAGCATATTTTTCAGGGCGATACTCGAGAGCAGGATCTGGCTGGTGAAAACTGGCTTTTAAATGATGCCTGGTATGTAAGAAAAATGGCTGAATTTAATGAGCAGTTAAACAGTAAAATTGTACACTCATCAGATGAGCTAAGAAGCCTTTTTGGTAATAGGCTGAATTTACCCTCTGCTGCGAATGATGATCTCCTGAACCGTTATCTTGATGGTGGGAACTATTATTCTTTTTCGGATGGTCGAAAATTTGTCTCGTTTCACTATGTCGACGAGCTTTGTACCTGCACTTCATGCGGTTTGAGCGAGATTAAAAACGCAAAACACCAGGGCGGTGGTGGGAGCCAGGAATGGTATTGCTCTGATATTTGCCGGGAAACGGAAAAACTCTGCATTGAAATTCACAAGCGACCACAGGCTGAATTTATTTCCAGTGCAGCAACAAACGGTCTGATTCTCATGACACTCCCGGAGGCCTGGAATACTAACGAAAAAATGTTTGCAGTGGGAGGACAAGGACATGGTTTTGCAGCCGAACGGGGAAATCATCTTACTGACAAAATCCAACTAAAAGATGCACATATTCTCGGTGATGATAATGCGAAAAATGGTGCAGACAGGCTGGTTAACGGTTCAGAGATTCAGACCAAATACTGTGCAACCGCTGCACGTAGCGTCGGTGCTGGTTTTGACGGACAAAACGGTAATTATCGCTATTATGACAGTAACGGAACCCCAATGCAGTTAGAGGTTCCGAAAGACCAGTATTCGAAAGCGCTTGAAACGATGGAGAACAAAATTCGCGATGGCAAAGTCCCCGGCGTTACCGATCCTGCAGAAGCCACAAAACTTGTACGTCAGGGACACCTGACTTATAGCCAGGCACAAAACATCACTAAGTTTGGCACGTTCGAATCTATCACTTACGACATTGCGGAAGGATCTATCATCAGCCTCGCAGCTGGAGGTATCAGCTTCGGTCTGACAGCTTCTATTTTCTACCTCAATACCGGCGATCGTAAGGCTGCGTTGCAAACGGCAGCAATACAGGCAGGTAAAACATTTACCCGCACACTGACAGTTTATGTGACGGTACAGCAATTACACCGTATCAGTGCCGTTCAGGGGTTACTTAAAAATATTGATTTTGCCGCTGCCAGCCCGACAGTTCGTAATGCGCTTCAACAGGGAGTCGGAGCTAACAATCTCAACTCCCTTAACAAGATGATGCGTGGCACACTGATTACCTCTTTCGCACTGGTCGCCGTGACCACTGGTCCGGATATGATCAAAATGGTGCGAGGTCGTATTTCTGGGGCACAGTTTATAAAAAATCTGGCAGTTACTTCATCTGGTGTGGCTGGGGGTGCAATTGGTTCTATTGCTGGCGGAATGATGCTTAGTCCATTAGGTCCTTTCGGTGCTTTAGCAGGACGCGCAGCTGGTGGCTTGTTAGGCGGTATGATTGCCACAGCGATTTCCAAAAAAATAGCGGGTGCACTGGTTGAAGACGACCGAGTAAAAGTGCTGGCTCTCATCCAGGAACAGGTTACATGGCTTGCAACAAGTTTCATGCTTACAGAACACGAACTTGAAAACCTGAACGCGAATCTGGCAACAGTAATTGACCAAAAAACCCTGGAGGTTATCTTCGCCGCAAAAGAGCAAGACCGAGCAACGGCCAATATGCTGATTAAACCACTTGTAGTAAGTGTGGTTAAGCAACGACCGGTCCTGAGCTATGAACAATCGCAAATCTGCGAAATGGTCGATCAGCTTGATACATCGGTTTCATTATCTGCTGTTGCATAATGAAAGGTATAAATTCATTACCATCGTGATATGGTGCTTCAGACGAAGCAAACTTAAATACCATTAACCCCATGATACTATTGTAAAATCCAAAAAAACAATGGTAATCATCATAATGAACTGGTTCGAACAGACTTGCGGAAGAGTATGGAGAATTAACAAATAAGGGGGCATTTGCCCCCTTCATCTTTATTTCAGTCGTTTACCTGCATCATCAACGACTTTCTCGCCGTCTTCCTTAGCAAATGCGCCTTTTTGCGCATCCGGAAGAATATCCAGTACCACTTCGGAAGGACGGCACAGACGTGTTCCCAATGGTGTCACCACAATCGGGCGGTTAATCAGGATCGGATACTGAAGCATAAAATCGATTAACTGATCGTCAGTAAACTTATCTTCCGCAAGCCCCAGTTCTTCATAAGGTTCAATATTTTTACGCAATAGTACCCGTACCGTTATCCCCATATCTGCAATGAGTTTGAGCACCTCATCGCGTGAAGGTGGATTTTCAAGGTAAAGAATAACGTTCGGTTCAGTACCGCTGTTGCGGATCATCTCCAGCGTATTACGCGACGTGCCGCAGGCTGGGTTGTGATAAATAGTGATGTTGCTCATATCAATATCTCATTACAAAGTGAACGAGAGACGTAGCGCCAGCGCGGCCAGCGTTACAAACAGCACAGGCAGAGTCATGATGATCCCGGTGCGGAAATAGTATCCCCAGGTGATGGTCATGTTCTTCTGTGAAAGGACATGCAGCCAGAGTAGCGTTGCCAGGCTACCAATAGGTGTAATTTTCGGCCCCAGATCGCAGCCAATCACGTTGGCGTAGATCATCGCCTCTTTAATAACACCGGTTGCAGTGCTGCCATCAATAGAGAGAGCGCCAACCAGCACGGTAGGCATGTTATTCATGATGGAAGATAGGAAAGCCGTCAGGAAGCCAGTACCCAGCGTCGCGGCCCAAAGTCCTTTATCTGCCAGTACGTTCAGCACACCTGAAAGGTATTCGGTTAGCCCAGCGTTGCGCAGACCGTAGACCACCAGATACATCCCCAATGAGAAGATGACGATCTGCCATGGCGCACCGCGAAGCACTTTGCCAGTGTTAATGGCATGGCCTCGTTTCGCCACCGCAAACAGAATGACAGCCCCTACAGCAGCAATCGCGCTGACCGGGATACCCAACGGCTCAAGGACGAAAAAGCCAACCAGAAGAAGGATCAACACTATCCATCCGGTTCTGAAGGTTGCCAGATCTTTAATCGCTTTTGCAGGTACTTTCAGGAGAGCTAGGTCGTAAGTCGGTGGAATTTCTTTGCGGAAGAACAGATGCAGCATCACCAGCGTGGCGATAATGGCTGCGATATCCACCGGCACCATTACCGACGCATACTCAGTGAAACCCAGCCCAAAGAAGTCTACAGAAACGATGTTAACCAGGTTGGACACGATAAGCGGCAGACTGGCCGTATCGGCAATAAACCCGGCTGCCATAACGAACGCAAGAGTCGTGCCTTTGCTGAACCCTAATGCCAGTAGCATGGCAATGACTATCGGCGTCAAAATAAGTGCCGCACCATCGTTGGCAAACAGTGCCGCCACCGCTGCGCCGAGCAAGACGATCCAGGTAAAGAGCAAACGTCCACGACCATTACCCCAACGGGAAACGTGCAGCGCCGCCCATTCGAAAAAGCCGGATTCATCGAGCAGCAGGCTGATAATAATCACGGCAATAAATGTTGCCGTCGCGTTCCAAACGATATTCCACACCACCGGAATATCGCCCACATGCACAACGCCAGATATCAGAGCCAGGCCCGCGCCTAGCATTGCACTCCAGCCGATCCCTAATCCCTTCGGTTGCCAGATAACCAAAACAATGGTCAGGACAAAAATAGCGCCTGCCAGTAACATAAAACCTCCTGACAGGGCGACTTTGTCGCCCTGTGTATACAAAAAATATTAA
Source organism: Pantoea sp. Morm (assembly GCF_016643525.1). Taxonomy (NCBI): domain Bacteria; kingdom Pseudomonadati; phylum Pseudomonadota; class Gammaproteobacteria; order Enterobacterales; family Erwiniaceae; genus Pantoea; species Pantoea sp. Morm. The sequence goes on from NZ_VOQX01000025.1 coordinate 8,241, forward strand.
ACGGCCAGCTCTATTAGTTTCTCGATGCCAGTACGGGTAGCGGAAGCCCTTCTGCTCCAGATGCTTCGAGGAATGCTTTCGCTTTCGCGTTCTGAACAAAGCTCATGGGCTGCTGCGCAAGGTTGTAACATTCAACCTGTACGCCACGTCCTTTCAGCCATTGCACATCAGCAGAAAAATCGACCAGAACCTGATCGACATCTGAACCACAAACGCCGGTACTGCAGCACATCGCCGGATCAAACACCGTTAACGTTTTCATCTTTAACACATCACATTCGTAAAAACATATATGTACAGGCAAATTTTTAGATACAAACAGCCTTACCTCTGCCAGTGCAGTTGGCTGATGCCAGCTTTCGGGCGATGGCTTGTACGTCGTCCTGTTGGCTTAACCAGGCCTGCTCAATCACCTGAGCAGCCCAGGAAGGAATATGCGGAGATAAGCGGTAATGAACCCATTTCCCCTGCTTGCGATCCAGCAATAGGCCACTTTCCCGAAGCATTGCCAGATGGCGGGAGATCTTGGGCTGTGACTGTTCTAGCGCAGTGCAAAGGTCACACACGCACAACTCTCCCATCTCTCTAAGCAGCAACACGATGCCCAAACGGGTTTCATCGGAGAGGTTTTTGAAGAGTTGTAATGCTGTAAAAATCATAGTCGTTCCCCACCTATCTGGCTCTATGATACTCGGCGAAAGATTCCTTGCAAGATCATATACGGTAAATCAAATGTATAGCATCAATAGCGAACGCACAAGTTTGTGCGTTCGCTATTAACTAAAGGAATCATTCAGTAAGCCGACAAGTATCGACAAAAATATCGAGGTTTAAATCCAAAGGTTTTGATAAAAATGCTCTCTCATGCTTCCCATCACCAATAAAGAATAAATTCGTACCATCAGGGAAGTATCGATTTTTAATATCTTTAACCTTGGCTCTTCGGAATGCACTTATCTCTTTACCATCTTTCAAGAGGTTATCTTCAGCATACTCAGACATTGATATAAATGATTGAGTATCAGTCGGAAGATTTTTTCCCACAAACGACAGTATGAGATCAAAATTTCTGTCATCGATATCTTCCTTAAGAATTGCGTCAAGCATAAATGGAAGTCGATGTATATTGTCTGTTTTTCTTATTACAGAATTTAATGCAAAATGATATGACATTACAGTTTTATGAAGCTCAACCCCTTGAAAAGGAAATGAATTTATTTTATAAAGATCTGTATATCTAGGTTCTGTTACATTGAACAACTGCATATCATTAAGATATTTTTTAAATATATCCTTGAAATCTTTTTCTTTGTTAAACCGCTCGACAAAAAGAGACTGCTCCTCTCCCATCCCATCAATTAATCCTTTAATTTCATCAGACCTTTTTGTATGTTCTTCTATCTCTTCATGAATATTGCCTAACAGACGTATGTTTGCTTTATTATCGATCCATGTGTTAACAGATAAATTTTGTGATTTTTTCTCAAGAAAATATGAATACTTTGAAGATATATCAATTTCTAACTTTTTAATCTTCGCAAGTGAACTATTAATATCAGACTGTATTTTTTGTATTTTATTATTTATTTGCTCCGATAGTTTATCAGTATCATTGATGTTTTGATAATAACCATATAACCCTTCTAAGGAATAAGGAAGTATTTGCGTACATGCAGGACAACGATCAATATTGTTATAGTTTTGGTTTTTAATATTTCTTTTAGTTCTTCTTAGTATCTTGACATGATTTTTAGTTAAGGATAACTTATTACACAAACTAGTATATACATCACGTTCTTCGTCTAATGATGCTACTAATTTTATATAACCATCTATATACTTCTGAGCCTCATCACCGAACTCTTCATCCAGTAATTTAGAAACAACAAAGTGAGGCTCGGCACTATATTTATTCAATGAGGAGATCTTCGACTGAAGTTGTGCCCGCTCTTTTGTTAATTTCAAAAAATATTCTTTATCAAAAGAATTTTCTATACCAAGATAATAATCAAGATACGTGTCTTTAAAGTCTTTATAAAAACCAAGATTAGAGAATGACTCTCTTAAATAAACCCACCCTACAGATTGAGAAATATAATAAGGCAGGAACATGCATTCTATCGATGCTTTTTTTAGCTCGCCCTTCTGTTCTAAAAGCATGTTAAAATCAAATAATTGTGATAACATCTCCTTAAGCTTCACATGTTCAACTCGACCATCAGAGTCAATTCCATGAAAACTAAAAACATTTCCCCCATCCTCTTTTAAATATATGCTACCAAGCTCTCTTACTATTATATATTTTTTATCTACGCCTCCTTTAGTGATGCTGAAATCCAATCTGAACGTAGGGTTGTATCGAATAATTTCGTTCAAGCCATCTTTAACATCGTTAATTCCAAAGGTAAATAAAATACTCTGTATTAAAGTACTTTTACCTGAGGTATTACACCCACTTATTATGTTTATTTTATTTGAAAACTTTTGGTCGAAATATAAATTATGACTTTCAGAGACAACAAACAATCTATCAAACTTTATAATTGTCTTCATGGTTTACCTTAATCGTAGCACTCAACGTATGAACACAGAACTGCAAAAAATGTATCAATATTATCTAGGTTTATAGAATGAGATTTTCTAACATTATCAACATATGCAGTTAATGCGTCTTGAAGAGAAAAATATTGAGTTGTGTAATCATTATTTCTAACAAAGTCTTTAATAATTTGATAATCGTAATTACTCATATCCTTGAGTAGTTCAAAAGAGTTAAGTATATAGTTTTCATGATTTTTCTGTATGCTAAGTGGTATTCTGAATTTCATTGAGAATTGCTGTGCTTCGGCACGCCAATAGTCGAATGCCTTTTGCTGTGAATCAATTATATTCATAACTTTCTTAACTTCTTCGCCTTCAACCCTTTTTGTTGGATCGAGTAGACATATTTCCTGTCCTTGATTATATACAGTTTCCACATTCCTAAATAGAGCAAGTATTACCTCGATGGCTGCTTTCGAGTCAGCTATATGAGAAAACTTTCTAGACATAAGCCCAATAAGCGATTCTTTTTGTTTTGCAGCCGTTCTTGGAAAATCTACCCACTGAATTTTTAGGTTACTTAGTTCTTTACGATGGAAAACAGAAGATTCTTCATTACAAATATCTGTAACTTTATTTTCAATTTTATTCTGAATGTTTTTATGTAACTCATCATAAGCACAGATAGAGTTTTGCTCATTAATCCTTAATATCTGCTCAGTAATACCTTCTTTTTTTAACGCCTTTGACGGTGAGTATTTCAATTCTATTTCTGTATTTGATATAAATGTTAGCTGGTGTTTATAATCTTCACTTTTTTCAAAAGCATCATTTCTTAAGTTTTCGCCCACCAATAGTATTTTAGATACCATCTCAGAAAACCTAGAGTCGATAGTCCATATTTTCCCGCTAAGTTTCTTTGCTTGATAGGCATGTATCTCGTTTATATAACTTAAGCAATCAGTTTTATAACAAAATAGAAAATCATCGTGATGTTCGATACAAATAAAGAACTCTTTATTGATAAAAGAATTGAAATTATCTAACAAAAGATACAATGCACAGTTTCTTTGAAACTCAAAACCTGTTAACGCATCAACCCCGGCGTTTGCCGCTTTATTTTTAGCCACCCTGCTCTCCTACAACAGCTAAAAATTTCCATCGTCATCCAGTGATGGATGCGGATGCAAATTAAACCATTTAAGGCGATGTGTATCACGAAAATCAAAAAAAATAAATTTGTAAGATCATTTTTAGTGATCTAATGCACTGTTTTATATACTGTTTTTTTATACAGTTAAAAGATAGCACCTCTAGGGAAAACTTTAAAAACTTGTTTTCCCTATTTACAGGCTTATATAACCTTAGTTAAAGATGCTTCAATATAATCCGCATACCACTGCATCATCTCCCTCCTTCCTTCCAGATACAACGCATGGTTATACGTTCCGCGTATCGCGTTCTTATCGACATGCGCAAGTTGGGTTTCAATCCATGCCGTATTGAACCCTTCCTCGTGCAAAATCGTACTCATCGTGTGGCGGAAACCATGCCCCGTTACCTTCCCCGTGTATCCAATCCGCTTAAATACCTGATTAATACTCGCTTCGCTCATTGCTTTGCGGGGATCATTCCTCCCAGGAAACACCAGAGGATATTGCCCAGACATCACTTTGAGCTGCTGTACGATCTCTAGTGCTTGGGTAGAGAGGGGGACAAGGTGAGGCCGTTTCATCTTCATTCGGTCGGCAGGAATTCCCCACACCGCTTTCTCAAGATCAAATTCACTCCAGAAAGCACCTCCGAGCTCACCGGTGCGAACTCCGGTAAGGATCAGCAGATGAGCGGCAAGAACAACTAACGGGCTTCCTTTATAGCCTGTGAGAGCTTTAAAGAAGTCTGGTAACTTTTCAACAGTAAGGAAGGGATAATGCTTCGATTCATGCCCTGACATTGCGCTGGTTAGATCCGCAGTCGGATTGTATTCCACACGACCGGTAACTATGGCGTAGCGAAAGACTTCGCGGCAGCGCTGGCGAACCTTCTTGGCCTTCTCTGTCGCAACACGGCTTTCCATTCGACGCAGTACATTCAGCAGAACAAGAGGCTTAATTTCGTTGGCTTGCTGCTGACCGATATATGGGAAAATATCTTTATTAAAGGCCTCCAGAATGTCAGAAGCATAACCTTCTGACCATCGGCTCACCTTCGTTCCGTGCCATTCAAATGCCACAGCCTGAAACGTATTATTGAGCTGCACATCGCGAACCAACTTTTCTTCTTTCTTAACAAACGATGGATCGATACCTTCGGCCAGTTTTTTCTTGGCTTCATCACGTAGTGCCCTCGCTTGTGCAAGGGACACTGCCTGATAGACACCAAAAGCCATATGCTTCTCTTTTCCATTGTAGCGATACTTCATCCGCCAATATCTGGAACCAGAAGGAACAACCTCAAGATACAAACCAGCAACATCTGCCAGCTTATAGGCTTTCTCTACGGGATTAGCAGTGTCTATCTGTCATGCGTTTAGCTTCATTAGGGACATATCCCTGGGCCGAACACAGAATCCCCCACTAATGCCCCCAGCTATAACTTGATTCCTGTTGAGTCCAGTTGATAACAGGAGACAAGATACGGGCTTGAAGCCGCAGTACACGGGCTTTAAGTTGATTTCGGTAGACCTAGGAAATGTTTGAAATGGTGCCGGAAACAGGAGTCGAACCTGCGACCTTCGCATTACGAATGCGCTGCTCTACCAACTGAGCTATACCGGCATTGAGGCGGGAACTACGGGGAGTAAACATAGAAAAATCGGGGGGATGAGTCAAGATGGCGCCGGTTAAGTGCTGCGTTTTTCAGCATCAGCCGGGCTGACCTTACGATTTTGACGCGGAAAAACCGCCGCGAACAGCGCCCTCTCGCGCCAGGCTCAAAAAAAGGCGAGGCTGCAGCCTCGCCAAAAGGTGCTGGCCTCAATCGTAATAAGGAAGCTTACGATCGACACCGTTGATATTGACCAGCACAAAGCCCGTCGGCGTGGTTTTATTGGTCGGCGTACCTGCTGCCGTCGCGACGGTAAGCACGCCTTTCTCGTTAGCCCCAATACCCGCGACGCCATTGTGCAGGCCAAAGCGCGCCGCCGGTTTAAGGGTGCCCATTTTGGTGGTATCCGTCACCACCGAGAAGTCAGGCTGGAACAGCGAGCAGGAGCCAGCTTCAAAACGCGTCGGACCGGTGGTCTTCAGGTTAATCAGCGTGTCGCCGCTGTTGGCGCGCAGCTTCACCCACACCACGGCATAGGTGGTGCCGACGCGGCTGTAGCGAATATCCAGCACCGCCGGCTGTCCCATATGGCAGGCATCCGCCCATACCGTTTCCAGCCGCTGCAGGTTAATCCACGTTTTCCCGGTGCCCGCCAGATTGACCGGCGAGGCGGCCGTTCCGGTTGGCTGGGTGGCGTCGGCTTTACCAATCAGCTCCATCACCCACTGCTGATTCGCCGTCGGGAAGAACAACTGGCCGAGGCGATACCAGTTATCGGTGTCGGTATTGTTGGTGACTTTGTGGCCGCTGTAGTAGCCCGCGCGGAATGAGCCGGTGATCAGCGTGCCGTGATGCTCTTCGCGACGATAGCCATAGTCAAAAGTCGACAGCCAGCGCGTGCCGGCCATATCGTTCGAGATCTTCGCTCCGGACTGCAGGCCAATCTGGCGCATGATGACGCGCGCATTATTGAGATTGAACGGCGTGCCGCAATCCTCAATGTTCAGCGTATCAATGCTCCAGGCACCGTCCGACAGATCGCCCGGATTACGCGTGTGCTCAATCCACACGTTACGCATGATGCCCTGCGTCACGCGCGGCATGTACAGCGTGGCGTCGCCGTAGCCGGTCTGGAAGTTACAGTTGCAGATCTCGATAGCCGTTGAGTGGTCCCACTTGCCGTTTGGCGAGTTCGACCAGCCAATATCAAACACCCGGCCATAGGTCCACAGCGTGTAGATCTGGTCAAATTTACTGTCGAGCGTATCCAGCGCTTTAATCACCGTGCCGCCGCTGTTTTGCGCGCGGAAACAGTAAATATTTAACGTGGTGCCTTCGATGCAGGTGTTTTCGAAGAACGGCTGCACGTTGGTACACATCTCGGCGGTAATGGTACCTTTGTTGGTGGTGACGTCGGCCGATGCCTGACCGTGCCAGGTGATGCCTTTGATCGCGGTCCGCCGTGCCTTCACTTTGAACACCGTGTTGGCACTTTTGTCGGAGATGATGGTGGTGCGCGGCAGCGAACCCAGCTCCACGTCATCCCCCTGCAGACCAAAAAAGGCGATCTCGGTAGCGCTGATGTCGATCGGGTTAATCAGGAATTTACCGCCCGGGAAACGCACCGGCAGGTCACGGATATTACCGCTGTAGCCCTGCGTCCACGCCAGCATGCGGTTAAAGGCGTCGGTATCGTTAGCGTAACCGTCCCCTTTCGCGCCGAAGTGGTAGACGTTGACGTCGGCCGGATCGTTGATCACGCGTTTCCAGTAAAAGCCATTGCCGACCGCCAGCGTACCGCCGTCATCGGCGGCCGTAGTGGTGCCGATAAAGCCGGTGAAATCACCGCCGCCACGGAAGGTGGAGTCCGGGTTATAGCGGCGCAGGAACGCCAGATCGCCGTTTTTGGCCGGCACAGTGGTACGCAGTTCAGCAAAAGAGTTAACTTCGATCATCTTAGCCTCCTCGGCATTTCAGGTTTGCAAAACAAAGCGAGAGAACAGCGTCAGTGCGCCGCCGGGCGGCAGTGCTGGTCCCAGAGATCGTTGTGGTTGTTGATGGCGCGCACGGTGCGAATGTCCATGCGTTCGGCGTCACTGCCGTGGGTATAAATCGGGGAAAATAACGAACAGGCGGAGTCGATAACGACGGGCGCCTCAGGGTTGGTGGTATTTCGACTGCTGCAGCTTGTCACGAGCAGCAGCGTCATCAAGATTACCGTTACGGGTTTCCACACGTCTGGCCTCCTCACGCAGCTGTTGCTGCTGCTGATTAACTTCAACCGCCTGCGCGGCGGTCTTTTCGGCCTGCGCAACATCAGCTTTCGCCTGCTGCTGCACCTTGCCGATTTTTTTGCCGCCGGCGTAGCTGGCAATCAGCGCGGCAATCACGCCGCCAATCGCCGCCAGCCAGTGCCAGCTGACGGCAAGCTGAGAAAGAAGAAAGCTCATGGTTTGTCCTCCAGCGTTTTTCTCTGCTCCACCAGGTTCTTCTGACGCACGAACTGCGCCAGTACGCCCATCGCCACCATGAAGGCGCCGATCAGGCCGAGATAGTTGTGCGGCAGAATCTCTTTGATATCCGCCGGCAGCGCATTCCACGCATCCAGCGCTGACGAGGGAAACGACTGCACCCAGGCGCTGAGCATTGAACCCAGCGACGCCAGCCACACCGACCAGGTTTTAAACAGCAGGCGCGCGTGTTTAACAAACTCCAGCGTGGTGAAGCGCTGCAGCAACAGCAGCAGGATGATGGCCGCCAGCACGGCGATAATGAACAACAGCCAGCGCATGTTCATAACAGCCCCCTGTAGATGTCGTAGGTGCCCGTGCGCATCACTTCGGCATGACGCCGGGCGCGCCCCGCAGTTTGCCGCGCCCACAGGCTATCGAGCATGGCGTTCGCCGCCGCGTCGAAATCACGTTGCGTCACCGCGGTGAGCATGCCGCGAAACAGCGCCAGACCGTCGACGCCCATCTGGTAGGCCATGCTGATCAGCACATCGCTGCGCGCTTCATTGCATTGACTCAGTGCCTGCTGCAGCAGCGCGCGCTGCTGCATCTCCTGCACCTTGCCCTCAACGATGCACTGCTTCCACACGTCACCAACGCGGCGCGGCACGCGGAAGATATAGTGGCTGAGCGACGCGCCTTTCGGCCCGATGCGAATACCGCCCGCAACGGTGGGAAACCCCTGGGTGTCGAGGTAAGGCGCTTCGCGGTATCCCTCTTCGAAATTCAAAATGGCAATGATTTGGCTCATAACGGTTCCTCTTTGACGGGCGCAACGGCATGAAAAGCTGCGCAAATAACCACAACACATAAACCTCGCTGATCGGTTGCGCCGGGCGACAGGCAGCCGTTAAGCGCAACGCTCAAGCGCAACTAAACAGTGAGGAAAGGTGAAACGTTCCGTTCAGAACTGGGAAAACAGCAGAGAATTAACGCACGGCGTACAAATGAACGTGGGGCAAACAGCAGTTATCAAAGCTGGGGTTGTCGTTGCAGGGCCGCGTGGGCGCCAGTACTGCGCGGTCTACCCGGGAGCGGATTTCCCGCTGGCAGATGCGCTCGGCGGTGCGCAGGGTGATCTCATCACACTCCAGGCCCAGGGCACTGTCGATGCTGCGCTTCAGGCGGCTGAGCGGCTGACGCCGCCGGTGGCGACGGGTGCGCGCGTTTCCGCTAAAGACTGATTTGCCATATTGAATAATCGCCATAACTCCTCCTGTGAATGAGTCTTTGGCGATGGGGTGGTGAGCACGGCGATTCGGCACAGACCGGGACGTCCGTGGCCCCTCTGCAATCACCCGCAACTGGCTTGCCCGGCCGTAAAAAACGGCCAGGCGTAAGCAGAGGAGAGTGAAAGCAGAGGACAACTGACGACGCTGCTAAGTGCGTATCCACCCCATCCCAAAATTCACTGACTTTGGGTGGGTTGTCTCGCGCTTGTGCAGCGCCTCAATTGTTTAAGAGCGGGCTCGTCCGGGAGCAGAGATGTCGTCCATCTATGGTCAAATTATTAACAGGTTCTAATGCATTGGCAAACACTGACAGTTAATTTTTTATTTACCGACAGTTAAATTTTTGATTTCAGCCGGATTATTTTTTTTGCCGGTTAACGCACTGCTGCTCAGCCCAGAATCTGATAGTCACGCGCCTGGCTCATGATGACGCGGGCAATCACCTGCAGCGACGCCGCTTCGTCCAGCGTCAGATACCAGGTCTCGTAGCGTTTGTTATCGGAGATCACCGCCACCTTCTTGTGCTGTAACTGCAGCCGCTTGAGGTAGAGCTGGTTATCGAGATTGAACAGATAGATGCCGTCACCGTCGAAGCGGTGCACGCTGATATCAACGAACAGCTGATCGCGCGGAGCAAAAGTCCCGGCCATGGAGTCACTGTTCAGGGCAATCAGCCGGATATTTTCGGCCGGGCGGCCGTTAAACAGCACGCGCGCCTCATCCAGACCATATTCAATCGCCTGAATGGTCTCGACCAGTTCGTCGCGCGCGACAATACCCTGTGCGCTGCGTTGCCCGATGTCCAGGCTTTCGACGCGGAACATGTGCTGCGGATCGATCAGGCGCTGACGGGCAAGCGCCACATCCGGTTTTTCCATGCCGAACTGCAGCCACTCCACGCGCACGCCTAACAGCTGGCTGAGCGCCAGCAGATTACTGTCATCCGGAATGGATTGCGCGTTAAACCATTTCCAGACCCCTGGAGTTGAGATCCTGCATCCCCGTTGTTGCAGTGCCTGAGCGACCTGTTTGTTCCGTCCATGTCCGACAATTCCCGCGCTCTCGCATGCGGCAATCAGCCTGGCAGTAAAAGCTTGTCTCGTACTCTCTTTTTTAACCATCAGTTAATAGTCTGCCATCAGTAAAAGACTGAATGTTATTTTCATTTTTGCTACCAGTTCATTTTATATTACCGCTAGTTTACTACCCAACCGCTTTTATCAATAAAGCTGGACGATCATTATCCTCTTCGCCCTGGTGGAAACCAGTAATGAATCTCTGACAGCTTGTTCTGACAGGGGTTTTCAGGATTGTTCTGTAACGCTGAGACCAGCACCCACAGCAAAAAATGGGCGAAAAGCCGCAGGCGCGCCACAGATGACAGGAATAAAACGAAAAGCTCTGGAAATAACTGGATCGAAAGCGATCAAAAAGGGCACCGCGTCAGGTGCCCATTATGATGCCGGAGAGAAAAACTAACGGCGCAGGGTATCGTCGCCCCAGCCAATCCATTTGTAGGTGGTGAGCGCTTCGAGGCCCATCGGACCGCGCGCATGCAGTTTCTGCGTACTGACCGCCACTTCAGCGCCGAGACCAAACTGGCCGCCGTCGGTAAAGCGGGTGCTGGCGTTGACGTACACTGCCGATGAGTCGACCTGATTCACGAAGCGATTGGCGTTGCCAATACTGCGCGTCAGAATGCCGTCGGAGTGCTGGGTGCCGTGCGCGCGGATGTGCGCGACCGCTTCATCGAGGTCCGCCACCAGCTTGACGTTCAGATCGTTCGACAGCCACTCATCGTCGTATTGGTGCATCTGCACCGCCACCACGCTGGCCGGGCCCTGCTGTAGCCGCGCCAGCACGTTTTCATCGGCGTGCAGCGCAATGTTCTCCTGCGCCATACGCTGCAGAAACGCCGGAATGAAACGCTCAGCCTGATCGCGATGAATCAGCAGGGTTTCCAGCGAGTTACAGGCGCTGGGACGCTGCTTCTTGGCGTTAACAATCACCTCCAGCGCGGCGTCCGTCTCCATGGTTTCGTCAAGATAGAGATGGCACACGCCGATACCGCCGGTGATCACCGGAATGGTGGAATTTTCGCGACACAGCTTGTGCAGCCCGGCGCCGCCACGCGGGATCAGCATGTCAACGTAGCGATCGAGCTTAAGCAGCTGATTCACCAGTTCGCGATCCGGATTCTCAATCGCCTGCACCGCTGCTGCCGGTAAACCATGTTCAATGAGCGCGTTCTGGATCACCTGCACCGTGGCGGCGTTGGTGCGCCAGGTCTCTTTGCCGCCGCGCAGAATCGCCGCGTTGCCGGTTTTCAGACACAGTGACGCCACATCGACCGTGACGTTTGGGCGCGCTTCGTAGATCACCCCGATCACGCCGAGCGGCACGCGACGTCGTTCAATGCGCAGGCCGCTGTCGAGCAGCCCGCCGTCGATCAGCTGGCCAACCGGATCGGCCAGACGGCACACCTGGCGCACGTCGTCCGCGATGCCTTTCAGGCGCTGCGGGTTGAGCGTCAGACGATCGAGCAGCGCCGCACTCATGCCGTTAGTACGCGCATCGGCCAGATCCTGCTGGTTAGCCGCCAGAATGTCGGCGCTTTCCGCTTCCAGCCGATCGGCGATGGTCAGCAGTACCTGATTTTTTTGTTCGGTGGAGAGCTCCGCCAGTTTATACGACGCTTCACGCGCCGCTTTACCCATCTGTTCTAACATCATCCGCTCCTTAACTGACGATCATATCGTCGCGGTGCACCGCAACCGGGCCATATTCGTAACCGAGGATCTCACCAATCTCCTGACTGTGATGACCGGCGATCATGCGCATCGCATCGCTGTTATAGCGCGTGACGCCGTGGGCGATGTCGCGCCCCTGCAGGTTACGAATGCGGATCACTTCGCCGCGTGAGAAATTGCCCTGCACCTCGCGGACGCCTTTCGGCAACAGCGAGCTGCCGCGCTCCAGCACCGCCGCCAGCGCGCCGTCGTCAATAGTGATCTCGCCCGCCGGTGGCGCGCCGAAGATCCAGCGCTTGCGGTTTTCCAGCGGCGACTGCTGCGCGTGGAAACGCGTCCCGACCGGTTTACCGTGCAGCACATCCCCGATGACATCAGGGCGGCTGCCGGCCGCAATGATGACGTCAATGCCGGCGCGGCAGGCGACATCCGCCGCCTGCAGTTTGGTGGCCATGCCGCCGGTGCCCAGACCGGAGACGCTGCCGCCAGCCAGCGTGCGCAGCGCATCATCAATCTGATGCACATCGCTGATCAACTCTGCTTCGGGATTGGTGCGCGGATCGGCGGTAAACAGGCCCGGCTGATCGGTCAGCAGCAGCAGTTTATCGGCACCGCCAAGCATCGCCGCCAGCGCGGACAGGTTGTCATTGTCGCCAACCTTGATTTCCGCGGTTGCCACCGCGTCGTTCTCGTTAATGACCGGCACGATATGGTTGTCGAGCAGCGCGCGCAGCATATCGCGCGCGTAGAGGAAACGTTCACGGTCTTCCATGTCGGCGCGCGTCAGCAGCATCTGCCCGATATGGATACCGTAGATGGAGAACAGCTGCTCCCATAGCTGGATTAAACGGCTCTGCCCCACCGCAGCCAGCAGCTGCTTTGAGGCGATGGTCGGTGGCAGTTCCGGGTAACCAAGGTGTTCGCGACCGGCGGCAATCGCGCCTGAGGTGACGATGATAATGCGATGACCGGCGGCGTGCAGTTGTGCACACTGCCGAACCAGCTCCACCATATGCGCCCGGTTCAGCCGGCGCGATCCGCCGGTGAGGACGCTGGTACCCAATTTGACCACCAGGGTCTGACTGCCACTCATGTTTTTCCTGCCATGTAAGAAAAAAATCTGCGAAGGGACGTTTTAACAGGAGTCAGCAAGGAAGCCAACAGCGGCAAGGGGAAAAGCACAAAAAACGCCTGACAAGCGGGTAGACCAAAAGTTCGCGATTAACAAGAAATCAGAAAAAATGTCATAAAACCTTCATTGCCAGTCGGTAAAACGTCCCGTGTTTTACAAACCTTTTCACGGGTACAACAAATTTTACTCATTGGGATTGATAGCAAAATGAAGAAAAGCACACTGGCACTCATCGTTTCCGCGCTGGCTCTGGCCTCAACCGCACAAGCCGCAGAAGTTTATAACAAAGACGGTAACAAACTGGATCTGTACGGTCGTGTGAAAGGCATGCACTACTTCAGCGACAACGCAGCCGCTGACGGCGACAAAACTTACATCCGTCTGGGCTTCAAAGGGCAGACGCAGATTAACGACCTGATGACCGGCTACGGTCAGTGGGAATATCAGTTCCAGGGTAACCGCGCAGAAACCAACACCGACGCTAACATCGGTAACAAAACCCGTCTGGGCTTTGCCGGTCTGAAGTTTGGTAACTACGGCTCTGTTGATTACGGTCGTAACTACGGCGTGGTTTACGATGTGCTGGCATGGACCGACGTGCTGCCAGAATTCGGTGGCGACAGCGCCTACACCGACACCTACATGCTGGGCCGTACTTCTGGCGTCGCCACTTACCGCAACAGCAATTTCTTCGGTCTGGTGGATGGCCTGCGTTTCGCGGTGCAGTATCAGGGCAAGAACGATTCCACCAGCGCCAACGGCCGTTCAGAGATTCCTAAGCAGAACGGCGACGGTTACGGTGCGTCACTGGGTTACACCCTCGGCGATAGCGGTGTCAGCCTGATGAGTGCGATCTCCTCTGCTGATCGGACCAACTCGCAGGACGTGGCGACCCGTCTGGGCCGTGGTGACAAAGCGGAAGCCTGGGGCGCGGGCATCAAATATGACGCGAACAGCATCTACCTGGCATCGACCTACTCTGAAACCCGTAACATGACGCCAATCACGGGCGGCGTGGCGAATAAAACGCAGAACTTTGAAGTGGTTGCGCAGTATCAGTTCGACTTCGGTCTGCGTCCATCGCTGGGCTACGTGCAGAGCAAAGGCAAAGACATTGAAGGCATTGGCGATGCGGACATCGTGAAATATGTCGACGTGGCGATGACGTACTACTTCAACAAAAACATGTCGGCCATGGTTGACTACAAAATCAACCAGCTGGATGACAACAACCCGCTGGGCATCAACAGCGATGACGTGGTGGCGGTCGGTCTGACCTACCAGTTCTAAGCGTCAGCATTACCCTGTCTGTGTCTGTAAAAAAAGAGCCGGCTCATCACCGGCTCTTTCTTATTCTGGTCTGACTCAGGTTCAGGCGCTGAGTTTAACCGGCTCTTCTTTGAACCCCGCCGCGGGCCTGAGCTCAAGCTTAAACTCATGCAGCGTGGCTTTCAGGCGCTCGTGGAAATTACGCAGCGTGCTCTCCACTTTCTCATTGTTCTCTTTGCCCTTGATCGCGGCCACGCTCCAGTCGCCGTCTTTATCAAACAGGCCGAAGTGGTATTCGTAGGTGAAGTGATCTTCATAGGCGTTCAGCGTCATCCACCAGCCCCAGAACTCGCGGCTTTCCGGCGCCGGTTTGACGTTGACGCACGCTGCCAGGCAATCAAAGAAGAAACGCGTCTCTTCACACTGTCCTTCACGGATGTACGGCCCCAATTCGGTGAAGCGCTTAAGCAGGCGACTACGGGGGTGACCACTCGGTAACGTCATGCTAACTCTCTCCCTCAAATAAACCGTATAAAACGTAGCGCGGCGGCAAAACGCCACCGCACGTATTTTCCCGAAGATAAGTTGTAGCAGAGTCTGCGTATTTCGCCAGTTAGCGCTGCAACTGTTTTGCCAGCCAGTCGCAAATTTGATTGAGCGCCTTATCAAAGCTGGCAAACACTGGCGTGGCGGGAATCGCCAGCGCCTTGCCCTGCGCCGAGGAGTTGACGATCAGCTGCGCCTCCTCTTCCGGGCTGAACAGATCGTTGGGCCAGTAAGCGGCCAGCATCGGCACCGGCGTCCGGCGACCCAGCAGGCCCTGCACTTTGAGCGAATAGCGGTTGAGCTCGATGCGCAGATTGCTGTCGGAGGTCGACGACATACCCAGCCGGCTGGCCAGCATGTCCATATACATATCTGGCAGCTGCTGCTGGCGCTGCGCATCGACAAACACGTGATGCACCATCGGCCCGAGCGACGCCACCGCGCGCAGACGCGGCACCTCAAGGTAAGCCAGCCGCGTTGCCACGTTGGCGCCAAAGCGGTAACCGAACAGCGCCACGCGCGTGTGGTCAATCCACGGCACATTGCTCAGCTCGCGCAGCACCTGCTGATGCAGCTGGCTGGTGTCCTGATTGAGCGTCCATTTGCTGCTGAAACCCACCGACGGCATATCCAGCGTCAGCATGGCGATGCCGCGCGGTGCCAGATAATCATGAAACAGCCGGTAATGGTCGCTCTGCAGCGAGTCGAGACCGCCGCACAGCAGCACGGTGGGATACGGCGCGCTGGCCTGCGCCGGCATATGCAGGAAGCCGGTGACCGGACTGCCGCCGCTGATGGGAAAGGTCAGGGATTTCAGCTCGCCGGGCAGGCGCTGGGTGGCTTCTTCATAAGCGCGATTCGCCAGCACCTGCGCCTGATCCGCCAGCTCATCACCTTTAATGTACGGATACGCGGCCAGGCTGTAGAGACTGGCGGCATGCAGCCACTGCTGGCCGGCTTCATCGTGATCGGCGTTCTGCATCGCGCGCTGCTGCCACAGCGCCGCCTGCTTCGACCACTCATAGTTCCAGTTGCCGCCGCGATAGCCAATCACCGTGTCCAGCAGCGTTTCGTCGGTGTGTTCAAACTTACTGACGGCAATGCGCGCCAGCACTTCGCTGATCTCCTGCGGCGCCAGGCCGCGCCACGTCCACAGCAGCTTATTCAGCATGCGATACCAGCCGCGCTGGGTATCGCCTTCCAGGGCATTGTGCACCTGCGCCGTCGGGTGGTGCTGGCGATGCACCAGCGAGGAGGTTTCCGGGTGTTTGAAGCGGGGTTTGAACAGTTCTTCGCTGAGATTTTTCTCGGCCATCTTAAGCTTCTCCTGCGGCAGTCGCATAGATGGCTAAGAGTGTACTGCACCCGCCGCACGGGCGCGAGGCGCAGAAAGCACAACGCCCGGCATAACCGGGCGTTGTTTGCGTTGCATCAATCAGCTTTTTACAATCGGCGGAATGTACACCACGCCCATGTCCCACGGCTGCTCGATCCAGGTGTTCTGCGGAATATCGACAATGTAGTCGTCCACCAGCGCGCGGCCAGCCGGCTTGGCGAAGATGGTGCAGAAACGCGCTTTTGGATACATATCACGAATCGCCTGCGCGGTACCGCCGGTATCCACCAGATCGTCGATGACCACAAAACCTTCACCGTCGCCTTCTGCGCGCTTCAGCACTTTCATTTCACGCTGGTGATCGTGATCGTAGCTGGAGATGCACACGGTATCGACGTAGCGAATCCCCAGTTCACGCGCCAGCAGCGATGCCGGAACCAGACCACCGCGGCTGACCGCGATGATGCCTTTCCACTGTTCCACAGGAAGCAGGCGCTGGGCCAGTTTACGGGCATGAATCTGCAGCATGTCCCAGGTAACGACGTATTTTTCGCTCATAAAAGGAATCCCGGCCAATGAGATTGGCTTAAAAATATGCAAGGGGGAAAAGGTTGCGCGAGATTATAAGGATCTGACGCGTTAAAAACCAGCACCCGTCACATCGGTTGCAGGTTTTTAGCGCGCCCGATGGCGCACCCGGCAGGAAACAGTGATATTCTCTGGCCCATCACGTCAGATGTGCTGACGGCGATCTTTCACTGGAAACCCGCGTGCGAGCGGTATGTCCGCCGCGCTGACACAGGAGACGCGTTGTGTCTGAATTGTCTCAACTTTCCCCGCAGCCGCTGTGGGATATCTTCGCAAAAATCTGCTCGATTCCGCACCCTTCTTACCATGAAGAAGCGCTGGCCGAATACGTTGTTGGCTGGGCTAAAGAGCAAGGTTTCTGGGTTGAACGCGATCAGGTCGGCAATATCCTGATTCGTAAACCTGCTACCGCAGGCATGGAAAACCGTACTCCGGTGGCGCTGCAGGCGCACCTCGATATGGTGCCGCAGAAGAACAATGACACGGTACACGACTTCACCAAAGACCCGATTCAGCCGTACGTTGATGGCGAGTGGGTGAAAGCGCGCGGCACCACGCTGGGTGCGGATAACGGTATCGGTATGGCCTCTGCGCTGGCGGTGCTGGCGGACAACAGCCTGACCCACGGTCCGCTGGAAGTGCTGCTGACCATGACCGAAGAGTCGGGCATGGACGGTGCCTTTGGTCTGCAACCAAACTGGCTGCAGGCGGACATCCTGATCAACACCGACTCGGAAGAGGAAGGTGAGATCTATATGGGCTGCGCCGGGGGTATCGACTTTATCACTACCCTGCCGCTGAGCCGCGAGGCCGTGCCTGCCGGTTTCGAAACCCTGAAGCTGACGCTGAAAGGTTTGAAAGGCGGCCACTCCGGCGCGGACATTCATCTTGGTCTCGGCAACGCCAACAAGCTGCTGGCGCGCTTCCTTGCCGTGCACGCGGCTGAGCTGGATATCCGTCTGATTGAGTTCACCGGCGGTACGCTGCGCAATGCGATTCCGCGCGAGGCGTTCGCTACGCTGGCCATCGACAGCCATAAAGTAGATGCGCTGAAGTCTGCTGCCGCCCATTTCCAGGCCACGCTGCAGAATGAGCTGGGCAGTAAAGAAAAGAACGTCGCCGTGCTGAGCGAGCCGCTGGCGCATCAGGGCCAGGCGCTGACCGCAGACAGCCGCGATCGCTTCATCAACCTGCTGAACAGCACGCCAAACGGTGTGATTCGCAACTCGGACGTGGCGAAAGGCGTGGTGGAAACTTCGCTTAACGTCGGCGTGGTCACGATGGAGCAGGACAGCGCCGAGATCATCTGCCTGATCCGCTCGCTGATCGACACCGGTAAAGATTGGGTGGTCGAAACCCTGACTTCGCTGGGTGCGCTGGCCGGGGCGAAAACCGCGCCGAAAGGCGGTTACCCGGGCTGGCAGCCGGATGCCGACTCGCCCATCATGGCGCTGACGCGTAAGACCTATGAAGCGCTGTTTGGTAAGACGCCAAACATTCAGGTGATTCACGCCGGTCTGGAGTGCGGTCTGTTCAAAAAACCGTATCCGGACATGGACATGGTATCGATTGGGCCAACCATCACCGGTCCGCACTCGCCGGACGAGCAGGTGCACATCGACAGCGTCGGTCTGTACTGGAAACTGCTGACCGCGCTGCTGAACGTAGTACCGGAAAAAGCGTAACGCCGTTGCGATAAAAAAAATCCTGCCCCCGGGCAGGATTTTTTATTTACGGTAACGGTGCCGCGTCAGGCGACCGCGCTGTAGCTCTCTTCCAGCGGCAGCATTTCCAGTGACGGCAGCGTCTCACTGCGTGCCAGCTGAACGCCGCTCTCGACGCGCAGATCGAGGTTATCCAGGCTGAGCGTGGCGGGAGAGGCAGGCTGCGGCGACTCGCTGAACAGCTGCGGCGCGGCATCGCTTAGCAGCGACGTCAGCGTCAGCGAGCTTTCATCCAGCGCCAGCATCGTGAAGTCCTCTTCAACCGGCTCCTCAACTACCAGGCTGAACGCTTCGGTCTTCAGATGACGCCCCTGAATTTCAAAGTTATGTTCACCCGGCTCAAGGTGCCATTTGGGTTCCAGCGTCCACTCGCCTTTGCTGTTTACCTTAGCGGAACCGACTTTCTCGCCGTTATCCAGCAGATAAATGAATTCGCCCGGCAGGCCAGTGCCTTTAAACTGCGGCTTGCTGTCATCGGTGATATCGCCTGGCTGCAACAGCGCCGGCTCGTTGACATCATCCAGCACCTGAGTAATTTTCAGCTCAACGACAGTGATCGGCATGGTGTTGCCGGCTGTACCCGCGACTTTCGCCACCAGATCATGATCACCCACCGCGAGATCGCTGTGCGGCTGGAATTGCCACATGCCATCCGGCTGGATCTTCACGCTACCGATCGACACGCCGTTATCGAAAATTTCCACCAGCGCGCCAGCGCGCCCCTGGCCGGTAATGACCGGACGACGATCGTAGAAGTTGCCGTTTTCAGAGATGTAATCAACGTTGCGCACGTTATCGTCCAGCCACAGGATCTCCGGCGCGTCTTCCATTGCGGCCACGATCTCAACATAGAAAGGCTGGCTGTAAAAACCGTCGCTCACCACCATCAGTTTATGTGAACCCACCGGTAAGTCGCGCACCGGCTCAATCTGCCACAGCCCATTCTCATTGACGATGGCACTGCCTAATACCGTACCGCCCACAATCAGTTTAACCAGGCTGCCCGGCTGGCCCATGCCGCTTACTTTGGGACGCGTATCATCGGTGACGCCATTATTGCCGATGGTTCCTTCCATCCCGACATCATCGTACAGATTCAGAATGCGGTTTTCCGCCACCACGTCAATCTTCCACGGCGCGCTCTTCTTACCGTTGCTGTCGACCACCAGACTGTAGCTGCCCGGATCCAGATCGCGGTAAGGCTCCATCGTCCAGTTACCGTGCGCATCAACAAGGGTGTTCGCCACCTGAATCCCGTTGGCCAGCAGCGTGACGGTTTCGCCCGGAATGCCTTTGCCGCTCAGGGTTGGCCGTGCATCGTCGGTTTTGCTGCCGTTGGCAACATTACCAGCATGGTAGCCCGCATCGTCATACACCGCGTGGATCTCCGGTGCCTGACCCTGCATGGGCACAATGTTAATCGGATAGATGTCGCTTACCGAGTCGCCGTTGCTGACCCAGAGCTTATTCAGACCATAACGTAATTCGATATCCGGCTTGATGCTCCAGTTACCTTGCGCATCCGAACGCGCGCTGCCGAGGATACCGCCGGAATCCAGCAGCCAGATGGTGGTGTGCGGCAGCGCGGTGCCGCTGACAATCGGACGGCGATCGTCGCTGTCTTTACCTGGCTCAACCACCCCCACTTCATTCACATTGTCATGAATAGCCACGATCACCGGCTCAGACCCTTCACGGATCACCACGTTGAGTTCAACCGGTTCACTGACCACGCCATTGATGTAAACCGCGAGGTGGTGTTTACCCAATGCCAAATCGTTAGACGGCTGCAGCGTCCAGTTGCCCTGCTTATCCACCACGGTATAAGTAATGCCGCGGCCATTATCCATCAGCCACACCACCGCACCCGGCGTGCCCACGCCTTTCAGCAGCGGACGACGGTCGTCGGTATCATCTCCAGGCTTCAGCAGGCCGGTTTCATCCACGCGGTCAAAGATTTCCAGAATTTCTGGTTTGATGGTTTTCACCGGCACCACCTCGACCTTAAAGCCGCTGCTGGTCATGCCCTGGCTCTGCACCGTCAGGTTATGTTCACCTAACGCAAAATCGCGCGACGGCTGCAGGCTCCAGTTGCCTTTGGCATCAACGCGGGTCTGGCCGATTACCGTGCCGTTATCCAGCAGCGTTACGGTGGCCCCCGGCGTGCCGCTGCCTTTGATCAGCGGGCGGCGATCGTCGGTCTTGTCACCGTGCAGCACATTACCGGTTTCACCCACGTTATCGTACAGTGAGAGGATTTTCGGCGACTCTACGTTGACTGAAGAGATGTTGATCGCATAAGGCTCGCTGTACTGGCCCTGACTGGATAACCGGAAACTGTGTGCTCCCTGCGGTAAGTCATAGCCAAGGGTCACGTCAAAGGTCCCGTCGCGCCCGGCCTGAAACTGGTAAATAACCCGATTGTTGTCATAGAGGTAAATCATCGCGCCCGGATTCGCTTTACCGGTAATGCGTGGACGCACGTCGTCAGTGAACCCGCCGCGTGAAACGACGCCGGTCTCGCCAACATCATCATAGATTGACGTAATGGTCGGGCGGGTTGAGTAATAATTTGCCATGTTGCACCTTGAGTGAGGAGTGTAAAAGCGTGCATTGTTGGCGATTCATTAGTGGAACGATGTACGAAACGTCCCGAAGAGAGTTGAAGCGGGCGCGGCGTTACAGTCCCAGCACCAGCTGGCGTTCCAGCTGCGGATTTACCAGCGTGACGTGCAGCCCCACCAGCCGCACACCGCGCCCGGCGCGACGTTCGTCCCAGGCCTGACGCGCCACGGCGATCATGTCGTCTTTATTCAGCACCGGCCAGACATGCTCCTGGGTGGTGAGCTGGAAATCGTTGAACTTCAGCTTTACGCCCTGGCGTGCAATCTGCTTATCCGGGCGGATCGCGCTGAGACGGCGATCGAGCTCGGCATAGAGAAAATCAATAATCTCCAGGCACTGCTCCCAGTGATGGATGTCCTCGCCCAGCGTACGCTCGACGCCCAGCGATTTGCGCTCGCGCTCCACCACTACGTCACGATCGTCGATGCCGTTGCTGCGCTCCCACAGCACGCGGCCAAATTTTCCAAAGCGCTTCAGCAGCTGCGCCAGATCGGCCTGCTGTACGTCAGCGCAGGTGCGCAGCCCCATCTCTTCGAGCTTTTTGGTGGCCACTTTGCCAACGCCGGGAATCTTGCTCAGCGGCAGCGTCAGCAGAAAGTCCGGCATCGCCTGCGGCGTAATCACATACTGGCCATCTGGCTTGTTCATGTCTGAGGCGATTTTGGCGAGAAACTTGATCGGCGCAATGCCGGCGGACGCGGTCAGGCCGGTTTCGCGCAGGATATCGGCGCGAATCGCCTGCGCCATCAGCGTGGCCGATCCCTGGCAGTGTTCACTGTCGGTGACATCCAGGTAGGCTTCATCCAGCGACAATGGCTCAATCAGTGGCGTATAGCGGGTAAAGATGGCGCGAATCTGCTGCGAGGCTTCTTTATAGGCATCAAAGCGGCCGGGCAGCAGTTTCAGATGGGGACAGAGGCGCAGCGCCGTGGCGGTCGGCATCGCGCTGCGCACGCCGTATTTCCGCGCCGGATAGTTGGCGGTGCTGATCACCCCACGCTGCACGCGGCTGCCACCGATGGCAATCGGGATATCACGTAATGAAGGATCGTCGCGCATTTCTACTGCCGCGAAAAAGCAGTCCATATCGACATGAATGATTTTGCGCATACGCCCCTCCGGATACTGGATAAGTATACAGCAGAGAAAAACAACGGCAATATTTGTGGCGCGTGCGATTAAAGTTTACAAATTTGTGGTCGTATTCCCTTTAGGATTGCACCATTTTCTCGGACTCCGGCTTGATTAAACGCCAGACAATGATAATGTTGCGCTGCGGTAGCGGATATTTCCGATAATGCAATACAGTGACGCACTGCGTCAGCGTTCCTCTTCACTTCAAGGTACACACAGAATGGGCAGAATCGCATTATTGTTTGCGATGATTCTTATGCCGCTCCTGAGCTGGGCAATGACGCCTGAGCCAATGCAGCCGCTGGCTCCGGTGAGCAAAGAGTTAAAGAAACAATTACTGGGTACACCGGTATTTATTCAGATCTTCAAGGAAGAGCGTACGCTGGAACTGTACGGCAAAATCGGTAATGAATATCGTCTGCTGGACAGCTATCGCATCTGTAACTTCTCCGGCGGCCTCGGGCCGAAACGTCGTCAGGGCGATTTTAAAAGTCCGGAAGGCTTTTATAACGTGAAGATGAATCAGCTTAAGCCGGACAGCCGTTTTTATCGCGCCATCAATACCGGATTCCCGAATCAGTACGATCGCGCCAAAGGCTATAACGGTAACTACCTGATGATTCACGGCGATTGCGTGTCCGTGGGATGCTATGCCATGACCAACGCATCGATGGATGAGATCTTCACTTACGTGAACGCCGCGCTGCGTAACGGTCAGCAGGATGTGCAGGTCAACATCTTCCCGTTCCGCATGACCGACAGCAACATGCAGCGTCATCGTTACTCTACTTACATCAGCTTCTGGCGTGAACTGCAGCCGGGCTATGCTTACTTCGCCAAATACCACGTGCCGCCAACGGTCAACGTGACGGCAACCGGTCAGTATGCGGTGAACAACACGCCGGTCATGACCACGCCGGAAGCGGCGTCGAAATCATTCCTGGCGCTCACCCAGGTAAAATAATGCCCACTCGCCTGGCACGATGCGGTGCCAGGTTTCATTACCGGTCAGCGGCTGCGTCGCAATCACCGTCACCACGTCTTTCGGCGTGGTCTGCTGCAGAAAATCAATCTCCACATCCTGATCGAGCAGCTTCGCTTTGCCAAACGGCGCGCGGCGCGTAATCCAGTACAGATTGGTTGAGCAGAAGGCCATTAAATAGCGTCCGTCAGACAGCAGCATATTGAATACGCCCTTCTGGCGCAGCTCCGTCGCCAGTTCCGCCACATAGCGAAACACCGCCGGCCAGTTGCCCGGCGTGCGCGGATAGCGCTCAGCCAGCTTATGCAGAATCCAGCAAAACGCCTTTTCGCTGTCGGTTTCGCCTACCGGACGGAAATGCCCGGTCTCCAGCTGGCGATAGCCCTTTAGCTGGCCGTTATGCGCGTAAGTCCAGTTGCGGCCCCACAGTTCGCGGGTAAACGGATGGGTATTTTCCAGTGACACCTGGCCGCGATTGGCCTGACGAATATGTGCCACCACCGAGTGCGACTTGATCGGATACTCCTGCACCAGGCGGGCAATCGGCGAGTTGTAGCTCGGCAGCGGATCTTTAAAGGTGCGGCAGCCTTTATCTTCGTAAAAGGTGATGCCCCAGCCATCTTTGTGCGGCCCGGTTGCACCGCCACGCTGCACCAGACCGGTAAAACTGAAACAGATATCCGTGGGGACATTGGCGCTCATCCCGAGCAATTCGCACATAGCAACCGCCTTATCAGAACCTCCCGCGGGCGCGGGAGGAGCACGTCATCACTTAACCATCTCTTTTTCGATTAACAGCATCAGGATGTGGATCACTTTGATGTGAATCTCCTGAATGCGATCGGCATATCCAAAGTGCGGCACGCGAATTTCGATATCGGCCGTACCGGCCATTTTGCCACCGTCTTTGCCGGTCAGGGTAATCACTTTCATGCCTTTGGCGCGCGCGGCTTCTACGGCTTTGATGATGTTGGCCGAGTTACCCGAAGTGGACAGCCCCAGCAGCACATCGCCCTCGCGCCCGACCGCCTCGATGTAGCGGGAGAACACATAGTCGTAGCCAAAATCGTTGCTGACGCAGGAGAGATGGCTGACATCCGAAATGGCGATGGCCGGATAGCCAGGACGATTTTCGCGGTAGCGCCCGGTCAGCTCCTCAGCGAAGTGCATGGCATCGCAGTGCGAGCCGCCGTTGCCGCAGGAGAGCACTTTGCCACCGGCTTTGAAGCTGTCGGCCAGCAGCACGGCTGCGCGCTGAATGGCGTGAATGTTGGCTTCATCACTCAGGAACTTATTGAGCGTATCGGCGGCTTCATTGAGTTCTGAGCGAATAATGTCCTGATACATAGGGATGTCCTTTAGAGGAAAATTGACCCAGCAAGTTTAACGGAATGGGCCAGAGCCGCAAAGCGCCCGCAGCAGGGAAAAGCGCGACGCCGCGCTGACGTTTAATTGCCGGCGCGATTTTGTGAGTTCGGTTGTAATTGCGATGTAAACAGATTGATAAATTTCGTGCGCTGCTCTAAACCTTATCACTAACAGGTCAGACCTCTTACAACTTACGGAGCGGTTCATTATGTTGCTTGCCTCGATCATCGCGACGCTGGTGTTAATTAGCGCCCTCTTCTACCATCAGGTTTCACTGCGGCTCAGCAGTGCGATTGTGCTGCTGTGGACCGCGGCACTGGCCGCCACCGGCCTGTGGACGCCGTGGCTGCTGCTGCCGCTGGCCATTATTCTGCTGCCTTTCAACCTGCCGGCGATGCGCCGCAGCATGTTCTCTAAGCCGGCTCTGCACAGCTTCCAGAAGGTGATGCCGCCGATGTCGCGCACCGAAAAAGAGGCGATCGACGCCGGTACCACCTGGTGGGAAGGCGATCTGTTTCGCGGCAAACCGGACTGGCAGAAACTGCACAACTACCCGCAGCCGCGCCTGACCGAAGAGGAACAGGCGTTTCTGGATGGCCCGGTAGAAGAAGCCTGCCGCATGGCTAACGACTTCGAAATCACCCATGAAATGGCCGATCTGCCGCCGGAGCTGTGGGCTTACCTCAAGCAGCACCGCTTCTTTGCCATGATCATCAAAAAAGAGTACGGCGGTCTGGAGTTTTCCGCTTACGCGCAGGCGCGTGTGCTGCAAAAACTGGCAGGCGTGTCCGGGATCCTGGCGATCACCGTCGGCGTGCCGAACTCGCTGGGTCCGGGTGAACTGCTGCAGCATTACGGTACCGATGAGCAGAAAGATCACTACCTGCCACGCCTCGCGCGCGGCGATGAAATCCCCTGCTTTGCGCTGACCAGCCCGGAAGCGGGCTCCGACGCCGGTGCCATTCCGGATACCGGCGTGGTGTGCATGGGCGACTGGCAGGGCCAGCAGGTGCTGGGCATGCGCCTGACCTGGAACAAGCGCTACATTACCCTGGCGCCGATTGCCACCGTGCTCGGCCTCGCCTTTAAGCTCTCCGATCCCGATCATCTGCTGGGCGAAACCGAAGAGCTGGGCATTACCTGTGCGCTGATCCCGACCCATACGCCAGGCGTTGAGATTGGCAGACGTCACTTCCCGCTGAACGTGCCGTTCCAGAACGGGCCGACGCGCGGCAAAGATATCTTTGTGCCGATCGATTACATCATCGGCGGTCCGGCGATGGCCGGTCAGGGCTGGCGTATGCTGGTTGAGTGCCTGTCGGTAGGACGCGGCATTACCCTGCCGTCTAACGCCACCGGCAGCCTGAAAAGCCTGGCGCTGGCGACCGGTGCCTACGCGCACATTCGCCGCCAGTTCAAAGTCTCTATCGGTAAAATGGAAGGGATTGAGGAGCCGCTGGCGCGCATCGCCGGTAACGCTTACGTGATGGACGCGGCGGCGACGCTGATCACCAGCGGCATTATGCTGGGCGAAAAACCGGCGGTGCTGTCAGCGATTGTTAAATACCACTGCACCCATCGCGGCCAGCGCGCCATCATTGATGCAATGGATATCGCCGGCGGTAAAGGCATCATGCTTGGTGAGAACAACTTCCTGGCGCGTGCCTATCAGGGCGCCCCGATCGCCATCACCGTTGAGGGCGCGAACATCCTGACGCGCAGCATGATTATCTTTGGCCAGGGCGCAATCCGCTGCCACCCGTGGGTGCTGGAAGAGATGAACGCCGCCGCGAAGAACGATCTCGTCGCCTTTGACCGCGCGCTGTTCAGCCATATCGGCCACGTCGGCAGCAACAAAGTGCGCAGCCTGTGGCTTGGCCTGACCGGCGGCCGCACCAGCGCTACGCCAACCCGTGACGCGACCCGCCGCTACTATCAGCAGCTGAACCGCCTGAGCGCCAACCTTGCGCTGCTGTCAGATGTGTCGATGGCGGTGCTGGGCGGTAGCCTGAAACGTCGCGAACGTATTTCGGCACGCCTCGGCGATGTGCTGAGTCAGATGTATCTGGCATCCGCCACGCTGAAACGCTATGACGATGAAGGCCGCAACGAGGCGGACCTGCCGCTGGTGCACTGGGGCGTGCAGGATGCGCTGCATCAGGCGGAAGTGGCGATGGACGATCTGCTGCGCAACTTCCCGAATCGCCTGGTTGCGGGTGCGCTGCGGCTGGTGATTTTCGCCGGCGGCAAACACTGCCCGGCACCGTCCGATAAACTGGATCATAAGCTGGCCAAAATGCTGCAGCTGCCGTCCGCAACCCGCACCCGTCTGGGCCGCGGCCAGTATCTGACGCCGAGTGAGCACAACCCGGCCGGTCAGCTGGAGCAGGCGCTGCAGGATGTGATGGCGGCGGAAGTGATTCACGATCGTCTGTGTCAGCAGCAGAAAAAACACTTCTCCTTCACCCGGCTGGATGCGCTGGCCCAGCGCGCGCTGAAAGAAGGCTGGATTGACGAGAGTGAAGCGAAGGTGCTGACGCGGGCCGAAGCCAGCCGGCTGAAGGCCATCAACGTGGATGATTTTGCGCCCGAGGCGCTGGCGGTGGCCAAACCGGACAGCAAACCCAAACCGAGCGCCCGCCCCAGCGAAGCGGCGTAACCGTAAAAAGCCTCCAGCCGGAGGCTTTTTTTATGGCCTGCGGCAGCGGATAAGCACGCTCAGCGCCTGCGCCATTCGCGTTTAGACGTCTAAGCGTCTCGATTGCCAAGTGTTAACATCCTGTTTATAGTGGCTGCTGCACAAGGTTACTCCGCAACGACATTCGCGCTTAAGGCACCCGATAATGACGCAGCCCAACCTGATCCCCGAGAGCAAACTACCGGCGCTCGGCACCACCATTTTTACCCAAATGAGCGCCCTCGCCGCCCAGCACAACGCCATCAACCTGTCACAGGGCTTTCCCGATTTTGACGGCCCGCGCTATTTGCAGCAGCGGCTGGCACATCACGTCAGCGAAGGCGCTAACCAGTACGCGCCGATGATTGGCACCCTGCCGCTGCGCGAGGCAATCGCCGATAAAACCGCAGACATGTACGGTTATCGGCCGGATATCAACAGCGACATCACCGTGACGGCGGGCGCAACCGAAGCGCTGTATGCCGCGATCACCGCGCTGGTGCGGCCGGGCGACGAGGTGATCTGCTTCGATCCCAGCTACGACAGCTATGCGCCGGCGGTTCAGCTGGCCGGCGGCGTGCTGAAACGCATCGCGCTGCAGCCGCCCGCTTTTCAGGTCGACTGGCTGGCCTTCAGCAGCCTGCTCAGCGCGCGCACCCGGCTGGTGATCGTCAACACGCCGCATAATCCGTCCGCCACCGTGTGGCACGCCAGCGACTACGCCGCGCTGTGGCAGGCGATTGCCGGACAGGAAATTTATGTGCTCAGCGATGAAGTCTATGAGCACATCTGTTTTGATGAGCAGGGCCATGCCAGCGTGCTGGCACATGCCGACCTGCGTCAGCGCGCCATCGCAGTCTCATCCTTCGGCAAAACCTTTCATATGACCGGCTGGAAAGTGGGTTACTGCATCGCTCCGGCGGCGATCAGCGCCGAAATCCGCAAAGTGCATCAGTATCTCACTTTTTCAGTGAATACCCCGGCGCAGCTGGCGATTGCCGATATGCTGCGCCAGCAGCCGGAACATATTGATGCGCTGCCGGCATTCTATCGCGCCCGGCGTGACCGCCTGACGCAGGCGCTGGCCGCCAGCCGGTTTAAGGTGCTGCCCTGTGCCGGCACCTATTTCCTGCTGGTGGATTACAGCGCCATTTCCGATTTGGATGATGTCAGTTTCTGCCAGTGGTTAACCCGCGAAGTGGGCGTGGCGGCGATTCCGCTGTCAGTGTTCTGCGCGGACCCTTTCCCGCACAAGCTCATTCGCCTGTGCTTTGCTAAACAGGAAGCGACGCTCGACGCCGCTGCGGAGCGTTTATGTCAGCTTTAAAACTTACCGTATTACAGGAAACCCTGAGCTGGATGGATGGCGCGGCCAACCTGCGCCATTTTGATGAGGTATTGCAGGGCATGACGGGCCGCGATGTCATCCTGCTGCCAGAGATGTTTACCACCGGCTTCGCCATGGAGGCGGCGGCCAGTTCGCTGCCGCAGGATCAGGTAGTGGCGTGGCTGCACGGTCATGCCAAAGCCCTGAATGCGCTGGTCGGCGGCAGCGCGGCGATTCAGAGCGACCAGGGCGCGGTAAACCGTTTCCTGCTGGTGGAGCCCGACGGCACGCTGCACCAGTACGACAAACGCCATCTGTTCCGCATGGCCAGTGAGCACCAGCACTATGTGCCCGGTGAAACGCGCGAGGTGTTCCACTGGCGCGGCTGGCGTATTCTGCCGCAGATTTGCTACGACCTGCGCTTCCCGGTGTTTTCGCGCAACCAGAATGATTACGATCTGGCGCTGTACGTCGCCAACTGGCCGGCACCGCGCGCGCTGCACTGGCAGGCGCTGCTGCTGGCGCGCGCTATTGAGAATCAGGCCTATGTAGCCGGGTGTAACCGCGTCGGCAGTGACGGCAATCAGCATCAATACAGCGGCGACAGCCGGATCATCTCGCCGCAGGGTGAGATCCTCGCGGCCGCTGAACCCTTCGCCCGCGCGCGCCTCGACGCCGAGTTATCACTGGAGGCGCTGCAGGACTATCGCGAACGCTTCCCGGCCTGGCGCGACGCGGATGAATATACGCTGAAGTAATCTTTTAGCCGCATCCCTGCGATGCGGCTTCCATATTTCCTCCCGCCCTGTTGTTTCCCGTGTGGAAACATTCTATGTTGTGCGTTACAATGTTTCCACCCTGGAACAGTTCGAGGGAATGATGCACATTATCTCAAGGAAAGTGTTTAACGAAGCGACACAGAGATTTCCTAATGATGCCGCAGCGCTGGATGCCACTTACCGACTATTAAGCGGCCATGATTTTGCCGATCCACAGGCGTTAAAAGCCTGGTTTCCCAGCCTGGATCGCATGAAGTATCGGGCAAAATGGTGGGTAATTAATGTCGGCGGCAACAATCTCCGGCTGATGTTCTTTGCGGATTTTGTGGCAAAAAGAGTCTTCGTAAAGCATATCGTGACGCATGCTGAGTATGACAAGCTGGTTAAGCATTACCGGGAGAACAAAGAATGATTAGCGAAGCGATTCAGGCCTCCAACAATCTGATTAAAGCCGTGCCGCTGCTGGGCGGGAGTCAGTCCAGAGCCGATTATGAACAGGCGCTTGAACTGGTGGAATACCTAGTTGAGCATCAGCCGGGGCATCCGCTGATCGAGATGCTGGCCGTTAAAGTCGCGAAGTATGAAGAAACCGCAGCGGAATTTGCCGCGTTTAATGCACGCACTCAGGCGCTGCCGGGCGGCGTAGCGCTGCTGCGGGTGCTGATGGATCAGCACGGTCTGAATCAATCCTCTTTCGTGGCAGAAATCGGTCAGCGTTCGTATGTGAATCGCATTCTGAAAGGCGAGCGCAGATTGACGGACAAGCATAAGGCGGCGCTGGCGCGACGCTTTAATCTGCCGTTTGAGGCATTTCGTGAGGTATAAGCAGGAATAAGCCGCAGCGCATGACGCTGCGGCTCAGGGGATTACAGATCGAACCGGTCGAGGTTCATCACTTTGGTCCAGGCGGCCACGAAGTCGTTAACGAACTTCTGCTTCGCATCGCTGCTGGCGTAAACTTCCGCCAGCGCGCGCAGGATGGCGTTAGAACCAAACACCAGATCGGCGCGAGTGGCGCTGTACTTCACTTCTCCGCTCTGACGATCGCGGCCTTCGAACAGCTCAGCGCTCTCATCAGTGGCGCGCCATGCGGTGCGCATATCCAGCAGATTGATGAAGAAGTCGTTGCTCAGCACGCCCACGCGATCGGTAAACACGCCGTGCGCGCTGCCGTCGAAGTTGGTACCCAGCACGCGCAGACCACCCAGCAGTACCGTCAGCTCTGGCGCGCTCAGCGTCAGCTGTTGCGCTTTGTCCAGCAGCAGGGTTTCGGTGGAAGAACCGCCCTGTACGCGGCGATAGTTACGGAAACCATCGGCCAGCGGCTGCAGTACGTTGAATGACTCGACATCCGTCTGGTCCTGACGCGCATCCACGCGGCCCGGCGTGAACGGCACCTGCACCGCGACACCTGCCGCTGCTGCCGCCTGCTCAATCCCGACGCTGCCCGCCAGCACAATCACATCCGCCAGCGATGCTTTACCTGACTCCTGCTGAATCTTCTGCAGCACCGGCAGCACATCGCGGGAGACGCTGGCGTTGACCGCCCAGCCGTTCTGCGGTGCCAGCGCCAGACGGGCACCGTTCGCACCGCCGCGTTTATCGCCGCCACGGAAGGTGGAAGCGGACGCCCAGGCCGCAGAGACCAGCTGGCTGACGCTCAGACCCGAAGCGGCAATTTTCGCTTTCAGATCGGTGATGTCATCCGGCGTCGGCTGATGCGTGGCCTGCGGTAACGGATCCTGCCACAGCAGATCTTCCTTCGGCACTTCCGGACCGAGGTAACGCGCTTTTGGCCCCATATCGCGGTGCGTCAGTTTGAACCAGGCACGGGCGAAGGCTTCGTTGAACGCCTGCGGATCGTTGAGGAAACGACGCGAAATCTTCTCGAACTCCGGATCGAAGCGCAGCGTCAGGTCGGTGACCAGCATGGTCGGCTTGCGTTTTTTCTCTGGATCGAACGGATCCGGGATAATCGCTTCGGCATCAACCGCTTCGAACTGAATAGCGCCCGCCGGGCTGTGCGTTTGTACCCACTCATATTTGAACAGGTTCTCGAAGAAGTAGTTGCTCCACTGCGTTGGGGTTTGCGTCCATACCACTTCCAGACCGGAAGTGATGGCATCTGCACCGGCACCGCTGCCGTAGCTGCTGTGCCAGCCCAGACCCTGCGCTTCCAGCGGCGAGGCTTCCGGATCGACGCCCACGTGGCTGGCCGCAGCGGCACCGTGCGTTTTACCCAGCGTGTGACCGCCGGCAATCAGCGCGACGATCTCTTCGTCGTTCATGCCCATGTTGCCGAAGGTAGCGCGAATCGCCGGGGCCGCCGAGCGCGGATCGCCGCTGGCTTCCGGACCTTCCGGGTTCACGTAGATCAGGCCCATTTCCGTCGCACCGAGCGGCGCGTTTGCCAGGCTTTCCGGATGGCGGTGCGCCAGCCATTCGGTCTCATGTCCCCAGTCCACGTCCATGTCCGGTTCCCAGACATCTTCACGACCGGCACCAAAGCCAAAGGTACGGAAGCCGGCGTTTTCCAGCGACACGTTACCGGCAAGAATGTAGAGATCGGCCCAGGAGATTTTCTGGCCATACTTCTGTTTCACCGGCCACAGCAGACGACGCGCTTTGTCGAGGCTGACGTTATCCGGCCAGGAGTTGAGCGGCGCAAAGCGCTGCTGGCCACGTCCGGAGCCGCCGCGACCGTCGATGGTGCGGTAGGTGCCGGCGCTGTGCCATGCCATACGGATAAACAAGCCGATGTAGCTGCCCCAGTCGGCTGGCCACCAGGATTGCGAGTCGGTCAGCAGCGCACGAATATCGGCTTTCAGCGCGGCGTAATCCAGCTTGCTGAACTCTTCACGGTAGTTGAAATTGTCACTGAGGGGGTTAGAACGGCTGGAATGCTGGTTTAACAGATCGACGCGCAGCATGTTTGGCCACCAGTCGCGGTTGGTGGTCCCGCTTCCGGCGCCACGCGCTAAAACGCTTTTCTCTTCCGATGCTCCATGATGAAAGGGGCATTTTCCTGAGGCGGCTGCATTATCATTATTTTCGGGCGTGCTCATTTCTCGGCTCCATTGGCTTCACGTTGTCCGGTTAAGATAACCGCACCGTGTTGCAGAATATATTTGGATGGACCGAAGGTTTTGATAGTTACTGGCTTTCAAGCGCGAGGTTTGTGATAGAGAGCACGAATTTCAGCGGGCCTGAGATGGTATGAAGCCGGTACTGCAAGTCGCACAAGATTCGTAGCGGCGCGATTTATCGCGCAATAAATTGCGCCGCTACCAAAACGCAACCGTTGTTAAGCGGATTTACAATTTAACAGACAAGCATTGCGCCATTTATGGCGACCTGGATCAACTCCCGCGGTAGGTCGACCACGACCACGGGGAAATGAGGAACGGCAGGTGATAATGGCTGCCGGCGGTGCCAATCACAAAATCAATCTGCGCGCTGACGTACAGCGCATCACGCCCGTCGGCGGCGAAATAGTCACCGATCTCCGCGGTTAAGCGATAGTGGCCCGGCGCCAGCGGTTCAGGCGTGAGATCTTTGATGCGCCCGTCGCTGTCGGTTTCGCCCTCGGCCACTGGCAGCCATCCCTCAGGGCTGTTCTGCTCCAGCGACATCGCGACGCCAATCGCCGGTTTGCCCAGCGCGGTGTCGAGAATATGGGTAGTGATAGTGCTCATGTGATGCTCTCCTTAAGCCGTAACAGGGTAATTTCCCGCAGCTGCGCCAGTGCTTCCTGCTGCTCAGTCTCTTCATCATTGTTGAGCCTGCGCTGTAATTCCGCCAGCATCTGCTCGCCGCTGCGCCCTTTGGCGCGAATCAGAAACACCCGGCCGAAGCGCTGCTCATAGCGCTCATTACCGGCCAGCATCGCCAGTTGCAGCGCGCCGTTAGCCTGCTGCATCGCCGCCTGTTCCTGCTGCGACAGCGCGGCCTCTTTACCCGCGCCCTGCGCTTTTTCGCCGATGCGCGGATGGGCGCTCAGCGCCTGTCGCAAGGCGTCGCCCTGCCACGCCAGCGCCAGCTGTTGCGCCGTGGTGTACAGCGCCGTCAGGCTGGCGAACGGCCGCGCCGCCACCAGCGCCTGCTGCCAGGCGGGAATCGCTACGCAGTGGGCAATCGCCGCCTGCGCCTGCGCGGTGCTTGCCTGATTAAAATCGTTCAGATCCATTTCGCGGCTCCTTTAGCTGCGCGCCAGATCGCACACCGCCTGCAGATAGGCCTGCACACCGAGCGCCACATCGGCCACCTGCACCGATTCCGCCGGATGATGGCTGATACCGCGATGGTTGCGCACAAACAGCATGCCCACCGGCCAGCGCTCAGCCATCGCGATCGCGTCGTGACCGGCTCCGCTCGGCAGCGCCAGACTGCGCCCCTGTACGGTTTCTACCGCATGGCTTAGCGCCTGCTGCAGCCGCGTATCACAGGCGGTGGCCGCGATGCGATAGTACTCGTTAGCGCTGAAGCTGAGCCCGCGCCGCAACGCGATGGCTTCCGCCTGGGTCAGCAGGCTGGAGAGCAGACGTTCCAGCGGTTCATCCTGCGGTCCGCGCACGTCCAGCGACAGCTGCACCTCGCCGGGGATAACGTTAACGGCGCCCGGCAGACAGCTCAGCGTGCCCACTGTGGCCACCAGCTGCGGATCCTGATCCTGCGTGGCCTGTTCAACAAACACCATCCACTCTGCCGCTGCTGCCAGCGCGTCTTTGCGGTGCGTCATCGGCACCGTGCCGGCATGACCGGCCTCCCCGACAAAGCGGCAGTTAAGACGGCGCGCGCCGTTAATCGCCGTCACGACACCAAGCGCCAGATCGTCCTGTTCCAGGCACGGTCCCTGCTCAATGTGCAGTTCGAGATAAGCCACAATGTCGCTCACCTCACGTGCCGCCTGCGGGATCAGCGCCGCGTCCAGGCCGAGGTCCTGCATCGCCTGCGCCACCGTAATACCGTTACCGTCCGGATGTGACACCCAGCTCTCCGGCCAGCTGCCGGTGAGGCCGCGGCTGCCAAGCAGCGTGATGCCAAAGCGCGTGCCCTCTTCATCGCCGAAGCCGACAATTTCAATCGCCAGCGGCAGGCGCTGCTGATGGTCGTGCAGCCACTGCACGGTTTCGATGGCGCTGAGCACGCCCAGCATGCCGTCGTAACGTCCGGCGTTGCGCACGGTATCGAGGTGCGAGCCGAGCAGCAGCGCCGGTGCGCCCGGCTCCGCCGCTTCATAGCGACCGCAGATATTGCCGACCGCATCCTGCCAGGTGTGCATACCTGCCGCCTGCATCCACTCAGCAACGCGCGCGTTGGCGCGCACCTGCTCCGGCGACAGATAGACGCGGGTCAGCCCCTCTTCGCTCTCACTGATTGCTGCCAGCGCGTCACAGCGCGCCATCACCCGCGCCGCCGCTGACTGCGCCTCACCGGCGCTCATCAGGCTATGACTCATGCGTGGCTCCCGTAGTGGTCCCAGGCAGCCTGCAGCGCCGCGCCCTGAGTGGTGCGGAAACCGACGTGATTCAGCACGGACTCCAGCGCGCTCAGCGTTAGCATCACGCAATCTTTGCGCGCGTTGTAGCCCATGGTGCCGATGCGCCACACTTTGCCGTGCAGCGGACCGAACGAGGTGCCAATCTCAATGCCGAAATCGTCCAGCATCAATTTGCGTACCTGGTCGCCGTTGATGCCCTGCGGGATCACCACGCCAAGCACGTTATTCATCTTATGTCTGAGATCGCCAAAGGTTTCCAGCCCCATGCCCTGAATACCTTTCAGCAGCGCATCACCGTGCAGCTTGTGACGCGCGATGCCGTTATCCAGCCCTTCCTGCAGGATCAGACGGGCACATTCGCGTGCGCCAAACAGCGCCGAGGTGGCTTCGGTATGATGGTTGAGCCGCTCCGGTCCCCAGTAATCCATGATCATGCCGAGATCGAAGTAGTTGGAGTAGATCATCTCGTCGTCGCCATCCTGATGTGCGTCGGTGCGGATGCCCTGCTCCACGCACTTACGCTGGCGGATCACCGCTTCCATTTGCGGGCTCAGGGTGATCGGCGAGGTGCCGGACGGACCGCCGAGGCATTTCTGCATCCCGGCAGAGACCGCATCCAGCCCCCAGGCATCGGTTTCCAGCGGATTGCCGCCCAGCGATGCGGTGGCATCGGTGTACAACAGCACGCCGTACTGGCGACAAATGGCGCCGAGCTGCTCCAGCGGTTGCAGCATGGTGGTTGAGGTATCGCCCTGCACCGTCAGCAGCAGGCGCGGTTTGACTTTTTTGATCGCATCTTCGATCTGATCCGGGGTAAATACCTCGCCCCACGGCACCTCAATGGTATGGACTTCCGCGCGGCAGCGACGGGCAATTTCGCACAGCAGATGGCCGAAGCGGCCGAACACCGGCACCAGCACTTTATCGCCCGGACGAATCGCCGACAGCAGGATGGCTTCGATACCGGCGCGTGAGGTGCCATCAATCAGCAGGGTCCAGCGGTTTTCAGTGCGGAATACGCCACGGTACAGCGCCATCACCTCGTTCATATAGTGCGTCATCGCCGGATCGTACTGCCCAAGCAGCTGGCTCGACATGGCGCGCAGCACGCGCGGGTCGGCGTTGATCGGGCCCGGTCCCATCAGCAGACGCTGTGGCGGATTGATTTGCGAGAACTGGCTGATATCCATGAGGGGTTCCTTATTGTTCGGTTACAGACGCACGGTCGAAATAAACTGCTTCAGCTCGGCGGTTTGTGGATTTGCAAACAGCGTTTTGCTGTCGCCCTGCTCCCACACGCGTCCCTGATGCATAAACACCACGCGGTCGCCCACGTCGCGGGCGAAGTTCATTTCATGGGTGACGAGAATCAGCGTCATGCCTTCGGCGGCCAGCTGCTCCAGCACTTTCAGTACTTCACCCACCAGCTCCGGATCGAGCGCCGAGGTGATTTCGTCACAGAGTAAAACTTTTGGCTGCATCGCCAGCGCACGGGCAATCGCCACGCGCTGCTGCTGACCGCCCGACAGATTGGCCGGGTAGTAATTGAGGCGTTCGCCGAGCCCGACTTTTTCCAGCATCTGCTTAGCCAGCGTGCGGCACTCCGCCTCGCTCTTTTTCAGC
The DNA here is from genome assembly GCF_016643525.1 of Pantoea sp. Morm. NCBI lineage: Bacteria > Pseudomonadati > Pseudomonadota > Gammaproteobacteria > Enterobacterales > Erwiniaceae > Pantoea > Pantoea sp. Morm. The sequence goes on from NZ_VOQX01000025.1 coordinate 44,650, forward strand.
ACGCGGCGCGGTGCCAGCATCACGTTTTCCAGCGCGGTCATGTGCGGAAACAGGTTAAAGTTCTGAAACACCATGCCCACCGAGCGGCTGATTTCACGCGCCTGCGATTCACGATCGGTAATCGTCATGCCACCCAGTTTAATGCTGCCTTCCTGATAGCCTTCCAGCCCGTTCATGCAGCGCAGCAGGGTACTTTTACCGGAGCCGCTGCGGCCAATAATGGAAATCACTTCGCCGTTGTCGATATCCAGATCGACCCCTTTCAGTACGTGGTTATCACCGTAGTACTTCTGGACCTGATTAATGGTGATGAGCGGCATTGAATTTTTTCTCCAGGTACTGGCTGTAACGCGACAGCGGATAACACATCAGGAAGTAACCGAGCGCCACCAGGCCAAACACCTTGAAGGGCTGATACGTCACATTGTTGAGAATGGTGCCGGCTTTGGTCAGCTCGACAAAGCCGATAATCGACGCCAGCGCGGTGCCCTTGATCACCTGCACGGCAAAGCCAACGGTCGGCGCGATGGCGATGCGGATCGCCTGCGGTGCCACCACGCGATACAGCGTCTGGCCAAAGTTCAGGCCGAGGCAGCGCGACGCTTCCCACTGCCCTTTTGGCAGCGCGCGAATGCTGCCGTACCAGATATCCAGTAAAAACGCGCTGGTATACAGCGTCAGCGCCAGCGACGCCGCCGTCCAGGGCGCGACGTCGATGCCGAACAGGCCAACGCCGAAGAAGGCGAGAAACAGCTGCATCAGCAGCGGCGTGCCCTGAAACAGCTCGGTATAACAGCGAATCAGGCGGGTGAGCCAGCGCCGCTGCAGCAGACGCAGAAACAGCAGCGGCAGTGTCACCAGCGTGCCGCCGAAAAAGGCCACCAGCGACAGCAAAATCGTCCAGCGCGCCGCCAGTAGCAGGTTGCGCAGGATGTCCCAGTCAGTAAACATCGTCATGCCGGCTGCGCTCCAAACCATTTGCGACCCAGCGCCAGCAGCAGCTGACGCATGGCAATCGACAACGCCAGATAGATCAGCGTGGTCACCAGATAAACTTCAAAACTCAAAAAGGTGCGCGACTGAATCAGGTTGGCGGCAAACGTCAGCTCTTCATACGAGACCTGCGACACCACCGACGAACCGAGCATCACAATAATGCACTGGCTGACCAGCGCCGGATAAATGCGCTGCAGCGAGGGCGGCAGCACCACGCGGATGAAGGTTTGCGTGCGGCTCAGTCCGAGCACGCGCCCCGCTTCCCACTGCCCGCGCGGCGTGACCTGGATACCGGCACGGATGATTTCAGTGCTATAGGCGCCAAGGTTAATCAGCATCGCCAGCAGCGCCGCTTCACCGGCCGTCAGTTTCAGCCCGAGATTAGGCAGACCAAACACGATAAAAAACAGCTGTACCACGAACGGCGTGTTGCGAATCAGCTCGACGTAGATGCCCCACAGGCGGCTGGCCCAGCCCGGTTTGCCGCTGCGCAGCGCCGCGCCGAGAATACCCAGTCCGACACCGCCCACCGTTGCCAGCACCGTAAGCTGCACCGTGACCCACAGTCCGGCCAGCAGCTCTGGCCAGTGCGGCCAGAGATCTGCAAAGTTAAGTTGCCCAATCATTGGCCGTTCCTGTTATGCGCCGAGGTTGGCAGGCAGCGGCGCTTTCAGCCACTCTTCCGACAGCTTGTTCAGCGTGCCGTCTTTAATACCCTGCTCAATCAGTGCGTTCACTTTCTCTTTCAGCGCTGGCTCATTCTTTTTCAGGCCGATAAAGCACGGTGAATCTTTCAGCATAAACTGCGGCACCGGGGCTTTTTCCGCGTTCTGGCGCGCAATCGCCGCGACCACCAGGTTACCGGTAGCGACATACTGCACCTGACCGGAGAGATAGGCGGACAGCGTGGTGTTGTTATCTTCGTAGCGCTTCACCTGAGCATCTTTCGGAGCAACATCACTCAGTACCATGTCCTCTACCGCACCGCGCGTCACGCCAATCGATTTACCGCTCAGCGCCGCCGCATCTTTCAGCGTCTCGCCTTTCGGGCCGAACACGCCGAGGAAGAACGGTGCGTAGGCGCGGCTGAAGTCGATCACTTTTTCGCGCTCGGCGTTTTTGCCCATGCTGGAGATCACCAGGTCGACTTTATCGGTCTGCAGATACGGTACGCGGTTAGCGCTGGTCACCGGCACCAGCTGCAACTTCAGTTTCATCTGCTTCGCGAGGTATTTCGCCATGTCGATGTCATAGCCCTGCGGCTGCAAATCGGTACCGACCGAGCCAAACGGCGGGAAGTCCTGCGGCACCGCCACGCGAATCACGCCGCGCTTCTGGATATCCTGCAGCTGATCGGCCATCGCGCTGCCAGCCTGCGCTATCAGTAATGCTGCACCTGCTACTGCCAGTAAAACTTTGTTCATTATGCACCCCGGTGAGTTAATGGTGAAACAAAAGATTCTTGATAAATTGATTTGCAACTAATGTGCCAACCACAACGGGCAGCAAACGCAGCGGCTAAGCGGAGGATTTAAGGCGATTAGGGGCGCATCTTAACGGGGAGCACCCCGTTAGCAGACGCGATCAAAAAAGGTGCAAAGCACCAAAACGGTGCCCTTTAGCGGTGTTCCAGCTCGTCGAGCTGCTGGTAAAGATCGGCAATCTGATGGATGCGCTGACGCCCCTGCGACAGCATTTCGTGCAGCAGCGCGTTGGCCAGCAGGTTGATCAGGCTCATTGCCGAGGCGTAGCTGTCAAAGGCGGAAACGCTGTCGAGCGGTGCGCACAGCTGCCAGCGCGCCAGGGTGAGAATGCCCTGCGCCTGCGGTTCGCACAGCACCAGCACCGGAATGCCGCTCTGCTGTAGCTGCTGCATCAGTGGACGAATGATGCGTGGCCGGCGGCGAAACGCCATCACCACCACCACATCTTCTGGCGTCATGTCCACCAGCTCTTCGCCCAGCGTCTGGCCTGGCTGTGGCAACACCTGCACCTGGGCGCGCGCCTGTAGCAGCTGCTGACGCAGGTGCAGCGCCACCGGATACGCGTTGCGCATCCCAATGATAAACACCCGCCGTGCGGCGCCCAGCGCGGCAATCACCTCGCTAAACTGCCGGGCGTCAATGCTGTTGACCCACTGCGTCAGGTTCGCCATCTCCTGCTTGTAATGGCGCGACAGCAGCGTGTTGCCCTGCACCGCGTCGCGGTTATCGGTCAGCGGCATTCCGCTCTGGCGCAGGGTGCGCAGCTCGTCACGCATGTCTTTGTATTTTTCATAGCCGAGGCGTTTGAACAGCCGGCTCACCGTGGCCTTTGATACGCCGCTGAGCCGCGCCAGCTCAGCGCTGTTATAGCTAATCAGATCATCAAAATGGTCAAACACAAAGTCAGCAATGCGCTGCTCCTGCGGCGACAGTTGCGGATAGTGACTGCGAAGGCGTTCATCGAGCTGTTTCATCATCGGTCCTGTAACTTTCGTTTCATCACAAGCTAGCATAAATCGATCCAGGCTGGCGTAACACCAAAACTGGAACGGCTCTTGCTTTACCATTGGTACAGACTGGTAGTGGCGCAATTTGTTGCGCTTGTTTTCCCTATCCAGCGCGCCAAATCGCGCCGCTACAAAAGAATAATCCGGGAACAGTTCACTATGATTCAGAGCAATATGGCCCCGATGGGCATGGCGGTGACGCCACATCACCTTGCCAGCGAAAGCGCACTGGCGGTTCTGCGTGAAGGCGGCAACGCGCTGGAAGCGATGGTGGCCGCCGCGGCGACCATTGCGGTGGTCTATCCGCACATGAATGGCCTCGGCGGCGACGGCTTCTGGCTGGTAGTGCCGCCGGGTGGCGATCCGATTGCTATCGATGCCAGCGGCGCCGCCGGTTCGCTGGCGCACCCCGACTTCTATCACGGTGAGAGCCACATTCCGCATCGCGGCCCTAAAGCGGCACTGACGGTTGCCGGCACCGTCAGCGGCTGGCAGGAAGCGCTGGCGCTGGCGCACGAACTGGGCGCGACGCCGCTGCCGCTGAGCCGTTTGCTGCGCGATGCGATTCGCTATGCAGCCGATGGCATTCCGGTCACCGCCTCGCAGGCGGCAGCGACGGCGGCAAAACAGCATGAGCTGCAACATCAGCCCGGTTTTGCTGCCACCTTTCTGCCTGATGGCGCACCGCCCGCTGCCGGCAGTCGTTTTACCCAGCCGGCGCTGGCGCAGACGCTGAGCGTGCTGAGCGAGCAAGGGCTGGAGAGCTTTTATCGCGGTGAGCTGGCGCACCATCTGGCACGCGAAATGGGCGCGCTCGGCATGCCGATTACGCTGGACGATTTACACCGGCAGCGCGCCCGGCGCTGCACGCCGCTGCACCTCGCGCACAGCGAAGGCGATATCTGGAACATGACGCCGCCAACGCAGGGGCTGGTATCGCTGGCGATCCTCGGGATCACCGATCGTCTGGCGATGGCCGACGCCAGTGAAGCGCAGACGGTGCACCGCATCGTTGAAGCCACCAAACAGGCCTTTGCCTTGCGCGATCAACACATCACCGATCCGCGTCACATGGCGATTGATGTGCAGTCGCTGCTGAATGCCGATTATCTCGGCACGCTGGCCGCGCAGGTGCAGGACGATCGCGCCGCGCCCTGGGGCACCGGACGCGGACCGGGCGATACCGTGTGGATGGGCGTGATGGACAGCAGCGGCCTGGCGGTCTCCTTTATCCAGAGCATTTACCACGAATTTGGCAGCGGCGTCGTGCTGCCCGGCACCGGTATTACCTGGCAAAACCGTGGCGCGGCGTTCAGCCTGCAGCCGGATCACCTGCTGACGCTGGCACCGGGCAAACAGCCGTTCCATACGCTCAATCCAGCGGCGGCGCGCCTGAAGGATGGCCGCACGCTGGTGTACGGCTCAATGGGCGGTGATGGCCAGCCGCAAACCCAGGCAGCGATCTTTACCCGCTATGTCATTCAGAGCCAGCCGCTGCAGCAGGCGGTCAGCGCACCGCGCTGGCTGCTTGGCCGCACGTGGGGCCAATCCTCGGACTCCCTCAAGCTGGAGGCGCGCATCGCGCCTGAAACCGTGCAGCAACTGCGCGCGCTCGGTCATGAGGTCGAACTGCTGGCTGAATACAGTGAAGTGGTGGGCCACGCTGGCGCCATCGTCAGACACAACAATGGCATGCTGGAAGGCGCGTTTGATCCGCGCAGCAACGGCAGCGCTGCCGGTTTTTAACGGAGACAATCATGAGTGCACAACCGGACTGGGCGGCCTATATCGCCCAAATGGAACAGATTCTGGCGCTGGAGCTGGACGACACGCGCCGCGCCGAGCTGCTGACGCAGTTTAACCGTATCGCCGCAATGGCGCAGCCGCTGATGGCGCTGCCGCTGGACGATCGCCTGGAAGTGGCGGGAGTATTTCATCCATGACGCTGGCAGCCTTATCGATTAGCCAGCTGCAGCAGGCACTGGCGCAGGGCGATCTCAGCGCGCGCGACATCGCACAACAGACGCTGGCCGCCATTGAACAGCATAACCCGGCCATTAACGCCTGGACCGCCGTCACCGCGCAGCGCATGCTGCGGGAAGCCGAACGGCTGGATCAGCAGCGTCAGCGCGGCGAGCCGCTGCCGGCGCTGGCTGGCATTCCCTATGCGGTAAAAAACTTGTTTGACGTCGCCGGTCACAGCACGCTTGCCGGTGCCAGCCTGTTCAGCGAGCGGCCGGTGGCACAGCAGGATGCGTGGGCGGTCTCCAGGTTGCAGCAGAGCGGCGCGCTGCTCTCCGGCATGCTGAATATGGACGCCTACGCTTACGGCTTTACCACCGAGAACACCCATTATGGTGCCACCCGCAACCCGCGTGATCTGTCGCGCGTGGCCGGCGGCTCATCTGGCGGTTCCGCGGCAGCCGTCGCCGCCGGGCTGGTGCACTTTTCACTCGGCACTGACACCAACGGTTCGATTCGCGTGCCTGCTTCGCTGTGCGGCATTTTCGGCCTGAAACCCACCTTTGGTCGTCTGTCGCGCAGCGGCAGCCATCCGTTTGTCGCCAGCCTCGACCACATCGGTCCGTTTGCCCGCTCGGTGGAAGATTTGAGTCTGGTCTACGATGCGCTGCAGGGCGGCGACGCCAGCGATGCATTCCAGGCGGCGCGGCCTGCGGAACCGGTCAGTGACAGGCTCTCTGCAGGCAGCGAAAAGCTGCGCAGCGTGGTGCTGGGCGGCTTTTTTGCTGACTGGTGCAGCGATGAGGCGCGCGCGGCGGTGGCGGTAGCGGCCAGCGCGCTCGGCGCGACAGAAGAAGTGACGCTGCTCCAGGCCGAACTGGCGCGCTCGGCCGCGTTTATCATGACCGCCGCGGAAGGCGGCAATCACTATCTGCCGGCGCTGCGCACCCAGCCAGAACGCTTTGAGCCGAATTCACGCGAACGCCTGCTGGCTGGCGCGATGCTGCCCGCCGCGTGGTATGTGCAGGCCCAGCGTTTTCGCCGTCACTTCCAGCAGCAGGTGCTGCCGCTGTTCGACCATTATGACGTGCTGATCGCCCCGGCCACGCCCTGTACCGCCACCACCATCGGCCAGGAAACCATTCATATCAACGGTCAGGATTTGCCGACACGCGCCAGCATGGGCATGTTGACGCAGCCGATTTCGTTCCTCGGCCTGCCGGTGTGTAGCGTACCGCTGCTCACCGCCAGCGGTTTGCCGATTGGCCTGCAGCTGATTGCCGCGCCGTTTAACGAACAGCTGGCGCTGCGCGCCGCCTGGGTACTGCAGCAGCAGGGTGTGACGCTGCCACAAACCTCTTTTATGGATGCCTGAAGATGACACCTGAACATATCGATCGTCCGGCGATACTGGCTGAAGTCACCGCCGCGTTTTACCGCTACGAGCAGGCGCTGGTGAGCAATGATGTCGCGGTGCTGGACGAGTTGTTCTGGCACGATGCGCGTACGGTGCGACTCGGTGCCGGAGAGAATCTGTACGGGATTGACGAGATTCGCGCCTTTCGCGCGGCGCGTCCGTCAAAGGGGCTCGATCGCACGCTGCGCAATACGGTCATCACCACTTTTGGCGATGACTATGCGGTGTGCAGCACCGAGTTCACCCGCGAGGGCGTAGAAAAGATCGGCCGTCAGCAGCAGACCTGGGTACGGCTGCCGTGCGGCTGGCGCATCGTGGCGGCGCAGGTGAGTTTGATGAGCTGAGGCGGGCGCGAGTGTTGCCCTCTCCTGACAAGAGAGGGCAAAAACGACCTGACATCCGTGGAAGGTAAGGCCGCTCAGGCAGCCGGATGCGTCTTCATCCAGTGATCGGCAATCTGCTGACGCGTGCACACCCACACCTTGTCGTGCTGCTGAATATGGTCGAGGAAACGCTGCAGCGCGCGGAATTTCCCCGGACGCCCCAGCAGACGGCAGTGCATGCCAATCGACATCATCTTCGGCGCCGTCGCGCCCTCTTCATACAGCACATCAAAGGTATCGCGCAGATAGGTATAGAACTGCTCGGCGGTGTTGAATCCCTGCGGCGTGGCGAAGCGCATGTCGTTGCACTCCAGCGTGTAGGGAATGATCAGATGCGGCTTCACCGTGCCGTCCTGACAGGTAACCTGCGTCCAGAACGGCAGATCGTCACCGTAGTAATCGCTGTCGTAGCTGAAGCCGCCCTGCTCGACCACCAGCCGCCGCGTATTGGGGCTGTCGCGCCCGGTATACCAGCCGGTGGGGGCTTTACCGAATAACTCGGTGAGCACGTCCACTGCCTGCTGCATGTGCTGACGCTCGGTTTTGGCATCCATCCCCTGATAGTGAATCCAGCGCCAGCCGTGGCTGACCACATCGTAATCGGCGGCTTTGATGGCCTCGACAATCTGCGGATGCCGCGCCAGCGCCATCGCGACGCCAAAGATGGTCAGCGGCAGGCCGCGCTGCTGAAACTCCTGATGGATGCGCCAGAAACCGGCACGCGAGCCGTACTCATACAGGGAATCCATCGACATGTGGCGATCGGCATAGCTGGCGGCACCGATGATGTCGGAGAGAAACTGCTCAGAGCCCGCGTCACCGTGCAGCACATTGTTTTCAGCGCCCTCTTCATAATTGAGCACGAACTGCACCGCCACCCGCGCCTCACCCGGCCACTGCGCGTGCGGCGGCTGGCCCGCATAGCCAATCAGATCGCGCGGATAATTTTTGTTGAAGCTGTACTCTTTCTTTTCAGATACATCACTCATTCTGCAAGTTCCTGTCATCAGTCCTCAACCAGCCCTTAGTTTAGGTGCTGAAATGCCGCACTGAGCGGTTTTTTAATCGGGTAAGCCAGATCGCCGTGTTTGCTGGTACCAAAGCCCAGCGCCAGTAATGACTCGACCATTTTCACCGCCGCACTGACGCCATCAATCACCGGCAGGCCCAGCTCTTTAGTCAGGTCCTGCGCCAGCGACGCCATGCCGCCGCAGCCCAGCACAATCGCGCCGCTGCCATCTTCACGTTTCGCCTGCAGACAGCGCTCACGCACTTTCTCCTGCGCGACGCCGCTGCCGTCCTCAAGCGCCAGCACCGGCAGGTCAATGGCGTGCAGCGCGGCACAGTGATGGCTGAATCCGTATTGCTGCAGCAGATGGCGGGCGATCACCAGCGTGCGCGGCAGCGTGGTGACAATCGAAAAGCGCGTCGCCACCAGCGTCGCGGTGTGCATCGCCGCTTCGGCAATGCCAATCACCGGTCCGCTCGCCAGTTCGCGCGCCGCCAGCAGTCCCGGATCGCCAAAGCAGGCGATGATGTGGCCGCTGACGCCCTGCTCTTTGCCGCGTTTTACCTGTTCCAGCACGCCCACCGCGGCAATCGCTTCATCAAAGTGCCCTTCAATGGAGGGCACGCCCTCGCTCGGGCACACCGCCAGAATCTCCGTGCCAGGCGCGGCCACGGCGCGCGCCGCTGCGCCGATGGTCGCCGTCATGGCGGCGCTGGTATTCGGGTTGATCACCTGGATCAGGCTCATGATGCCGCTCCTTTATGACCGGCAAATAACCGGGTGAAATCAGGCAGGGTTTCGCCGCTGCGTTCAAAGTGCAGGCTGGCGACGATATGTTCGAAGTGATGCTGCAGCGCCGTGGTTAACGCCGGCAGATCGTTTTGCCGCAGCAGATCCACCAGCCGATCGTGATGATCGCAACGACAGCCGCGCTGCCACGGTGCACCGTAAGCGGCGATCACCAGCGAGGAGCGCTGCGTCAGGCGCGTCACCATGTCAGTTAGCACCTGGTTGCCGGAAATCGCCTGCAGCTGGATATGAAAAGCCGCAGACAGACGGATGGCGGCGGCCCCGTCATGCTGCTGGTGCGCCTGCTGCTCGTCGGCAATTAAGCCACTTAGCGCGGCGAGATGCGGCGGCTGCAGATGCGCCAGCACCGCCGGCAGGTTGGCGCACTCCAGCAGGCTGCGCGTGGCGAAGATGTCGCGCGCTTCCTCCACGCCCGGCGTCGCCACCTGTGCACCACGTCTGGGCGACAGGGTGATCATTTGCACCGCCGCGAGGCGCTGCAGCACCTTACGAATGCCGGTGCGGCTGACGCCAAACACCTCCGACAGCGCCTCTTCCGGCAATTTGCTGCCCGGCGGCAGCTGGTGCTCCACGATGGCGTTCAGCAACGCCTGATAGATAGGTTCGTCTCTGTCATTCAGATCGGCAGCCGTTTTCTGGCCTGTTTCACTCTTCATTTCCCGCTCCGGCAAGTGACTGCATGCAGACATCGTATACGTGAAATTCATTTTTTGTATACAAGAAATCAATTCTGGCCTGGATCCTGCAATACCGTTTCACGCTGTCATTATTTTTCCATGAAGTTAAGAGGAGCAGGTTTCATGCCAAATCATTCTGAAGTGACCTCTGCGGTGGCCTCTGAAGCCAACGCCCATTACAGCCCGCGTCTGTGTAACGACGACCTGGCGCCGACCCGCAACCAGAGCTGGTCGTGGTACAACATTTTTTCGTTCTGGATGTCGGACGTGCACAGCATGGGGGGTTATGTAGTGGCGGCCAGCTTCTTCACCCTCGGTCTGGCCAGCTGGCAGGTGCTGCTGTGTCTGCTGGTGGGAATTTGCATCGTGCAGCTGTGCGCTAACCTGGTGGCAAAGCCGAGCCAGATGGCCGGCGTGCCTTATGCGGTGATTTCGCGTCAGGCATTTGGCGTGTTCGGGGCCAACATCCCGGCGGTGATTCGCGGGCTGATCGCCTTCGCCTGGTACGGCATTCAGACCTATCTGGCGGCGAATGCGCTGATGCTGGTGCTGCTGAAGTTCTACCCGTCGTTAAGCAGCATGACGCAGAGCAGCTGGCTCGGCCTGTCGCAGCTTGGCTGGTGCTGTTTCGGCGTAATGTGGCTGCTGCAGGCGATGGTATTCTGGCATGGCATGAGCGCGATTAAACGCTTTATCGATATCGCCGGTCCGGCGGTATACGTGGTGATGGTGGCGCTGGCGGGCTGGATTGTATACAAAACCGGTTTTGACGGTATCTCCTTCACCCTCGCCAGTAAATCACTGAGCGCGGGCGAGCAAACCTGGCAGATGATTACCGCGACCGCGTTGGTGGTCTCTTATTTCTCCGGTCCGCTGCTCAACTTTGGTGACTTCTCGCGCTACGGCAAAAGCATGGGTGAGATTCGCCGCGGCAACCGCTGGGGCCTGCCGTTCAACTTCCTGCTGTTTTCGATTGTGACCGTGGTCATTGTCTCGGGTACTCAGTCGCTGTTTGGCAAAATGATCACCGACCCGATCGAAACCGTGAGCATGGTAGGCAACGATGTGGCGGTCGCTATCGGGCTGCTGACTATGATTACCGCCACCATCGGCATCAATATCGTGGCGAACTTCGTTTCGCCAGCATTTGATTTCTCTAACTGCTCACCGCAGAAGATCAGCTTCCGCGCCGGTGGCATGATTGCCGCCGTGGGTTCAGTGCTGTTGACGCCGTGGAATCTGTTCCAGTCGCCGGAGCTGATTCACTACACGCTGGATGTGCTGGGATCGTTTATCGGGCCACTGTTTGGCATTCTGATCGCCGATTTCTACCTGATCAAACGCAGCAAGGTGTACGTTGATGACCTGTTCAACGATACGCCAAAAGGCCGCTACTGGTATCGCGGCGGTTTCAATCCGAAAGCGATTGCTGCACTGCTGCCTTCCGTTGGCATTTGTCTGGTGATTAGCTTTATTCCGTCCCTGCACGCGGTGGCAAACTTCAGCTGGTTCATCGGCGTGGCGCTGGGCGCTGGCTGCTACCGCTGGCTGGCGCGCGCCGAACGTGAGGTGCCGCAAGCCACCTATCGTGCGGAAGTGGCGGTACAGAAGGATTAATGTGCTGGTGGTCGCCATGAATGGCGACCGTACGCCAGATGGGTATGATTTAGAAAAGCAAAAAGCCGATGCATTGCTGCATCGGCTTCTTTAAAGAGATTGGCGGAACGGACGGGGCTCGAACCCGCGACCCCCTGCGTGACAGGCAGGTATTCTAACCAACTGAACTACCGCTCCGCGCTTTGTTCCCCGTCGGGAACGAGGCGCATATTAATGGCAGCCTCATCCCTCGTCAACGCTTTTTGCAGGGGAATCTCTCGTTTGCCGGTTTTTTCAGCTTAACGACGCTTTTCCACGCAAAATCAGCGGTTTCAGGCACGCCACAGGCAGCTGCCGCCCTTCTTTTGCACCAGATCGAGCCGGCTCTCATGCGCCATTATCTCTTCATCGCTGGCGCTAACCACGCGCAGGCCGGCGCCCGGACGAACGATGCGCTGTATATGCTCACCTGCCACCTGATTGCTCTGCTCGCCTTCCATTGAAAACGCCAGCGAGGTCTGGCCGCCGGTCATGGTGAGGAACACTTCGGCCAGAATCTCGGCATCAAGCAAAGCGCCGTGCAACGTACGTTTGCTGTTATCGATCTCGAAACGGTTACACAGCGCATCCAGGCTGTTGCGCTTGCCCGGGAACATTTTACGCGCCATCGCCAGGCTATCGGTGATCTGACAGAAGGTTTCTGTCTTGCCGATGTCACGCTGCAGCATGGCAAATTCGTAATCCATAAAGCCGATGTCGAACGAAGCGTTATGGATCACCAGCTCCGCGCCGCGAATGTAATCGAGGAATTCGTCGGCGATTTGCGCAAAGGTCGGCTTATCGGCGAGGAATTCATCGGCAATACCGTGTACGCCGAACGCTTCCGGATCCACCAGCCGATCGGGCTTGAGATACATATGGAAGTTGTTGCCGGTCAGGCGACGGTTGATCACCTCAACCGCACCGATTTCAATGATGCGATGTCCTTCGTAATGCACCCCGATCATGTTCATGCCGGTGGTTTCGGTATCGAGGACGATCTGGCGGTTATTTGCAGTGCTCATAGGACTCGTTTTATGTCAGACTTGGCGTTTTGTCAGAAGGAAGTCTACCAGAGATGCGCAAACAGGTAGAAATATTCACCGATGGATCCTGCCTGGGCAATCCCGGTCCCGGCGGCTACGGCGCCATTCTTCGCTACCGCCAGCACGAGAAATTATTCAGCGCCGGCTACCGCCTTACTACCAATAATCGCATGGAGCTGATGGCGGCCATTGTGGCACTGGAAGCGCTGACCCAGCCGTGTGACGTGGTACTCAGCACCGACAGCCAGTACGTGCGCCAGGGCATCACCAGCTGGATTCACAACTGGAAAAAGCGCGGCTGGAAAACCGCAGAAAAGAAGCCGGTGAAGAACGTTGATCTGTGGCAGCGACTCGACGCGGCGCTCAGTACCCATAAGATTCAGTGGGAGTGGGTAAAAGGCCATGCCGGTCATCCGGAGAACGAACGCTGTGATGAACTGGCACGCAGCGCTGCCGGCAATCCTTCCCTCGACGATATTGGCTATCAGGTTGAGTCCTGATCGCTGGCTTCACGAAACTGCCGCGTGGCATTGACCGCTGGCCGTAACTGGGTTTTGCCGGGCATCATCTTCACTTTGCCCGGCGTCAGCGGGAAGGTGCGCTTACGCGCAACCACGATATTCAGACAGCCCAGCGCCGGCAGGTGCGTGCTGATCATCTTGCCGCCCTGGCGGTGCCACGGCACCACCTGAAAGCGCGTACGATACACCACTTCATAATTGAGTAAGCTCAGCCAGTCGAGCAGGCGCACCTGGCTGAACATCCGTCCACTCCACGGTGCGCGGCGCTGTAATCCGGGCAGGCCTTTACTGATGCCCAGCAGGCTGAATGGATTGAAGCCGCTGATAATCATCCAGCCGTCATCAATCAGTACGCGATCCACTTCGCGCAATACGCGGTGCGGATCCTGGCTCCAGGCCAGCGTGTGCGCCAGCAGACAGGCATCAATCGATTTGGCTTCAAACGGCAACTGCGTTGCGCTGGCGATGACGTGCAGCCCATCGCCCTCATCGCCCACATTAACCTGATGCGATATGGCACACTGGCGGGTATTGATTTCTGCGCTGAGGCTGCCAATTTTAAGCATATGAAAGCCGTACAGCTTGCCGAGATACGGTTGCAGTTGCTGGGTTAACGCGTCGCGGAAATAGTCGCCCCAGGGCATATCCTGCCAGGAGCGCGGCGCAGTCAGGATTTGGCGTGTTTTCGCTGGCTTCATGCTCTACCATTTTCCTTTTTCTACGACCTGAGAGGTGTTTATGAATCTTACCAGTATTCCCGCGTTGCAGGATAACTACATCTGGACACTGAACGATGAACAGGGACGCTGTCTGATCGTCGATCCGGGTGAAGCCCGACCGGTGCTGGAAAAAATTCACGCCAATCACTGGCAGCCGCAGGCCATTCTGCTGACCCATCATCATCACGATCACGTGGGCGGCGTTAGCGAACTGCTGGAGCACTATCCGCAACTTGAGGTTTATGGTCCGCAGGAGACCGCCGATAAAGGCGCGCGCACTATTCTCAGTGACGGTGATGAATTTACGCTGCTCGGGCTAAATTTCCGCGTCATCGCAACGCCTGGACACACTTTAGGACATATCTCATATTTCAGCTCACCTTATCTTTTCTGTGGCGATACGATGTTTTCGGGTGGCTGCGGACGACTGTTCGAAGGCACTGCCCAGCAAATGTTTGAGTCGTTTCAAGCGCTTAATCAACTCCCTGCCGATACGCTTATCTGCTGTGCGCATGAATACACTTTATCCAATATGAAGTTTGCTGCGGCTATTCTGCCTCAGGACCCGAAAATTTTGGCAAGGTATCAGCAAATTAAGGACTTACGCGCAGAAAATCGCATTACTTTGCCAACAAAACTGGCGCTGGAGCGTGAAATAAATTTATTCCTGCGTACGCAAGATCCTGATTTGCAAAAGGCTTTAGGCATTAATGTGGCGTCGGCTCCGTTATGGCAGACTTTTGCCGATCTACGCGAGAAGAAAGACCGTTTTTGATATTTCTGGTTGTGTTGTGCCGGTCGCTAACGTATAGTTGCTCGTCTTTTAAGCGAACTATTGACACACACATGAAGGCTAAAGCGATATTACTCGCCTCGGTCTTGCTGGTTGGATGTCAGGCATCAAGGAATGACGCCAGTATCCCGGTACAGCATGCACAGAGTCTGTCTTCAGCTGGTCAAGGTGAAAATGGAAAGTACGGAGATCGCTTGTTGTCGCCGCGCTGGCAAGATGATGGAACCAGCCTCGCAGAAGACACTGATCTCTGGAATCACATTAGTGACGAGTTGAAGATGGGGATTCCGGAAAACCCGCGAATCCGCGAACAAAAAACAAAGTACTTAAAAAATAAGAGCTATCTCCACGATGTAACATTACGGGCAGAGCCGTACATGTACTGGATTGTCGAGCAGATACAGAAACGTAAAATGCCGATGGAACTGGTACTGCTACCCATAGTGGAGAGCGCTTTTGACCCACACGCAACCTCTACTGCGAATGCCGCTGGCATCTGGCAGATCGTTGCGCAAACGGGCAAAAACTATGGTTTGAAACAGAACCAATGGTACGACGGACGCCGCGATGTGGTGGCCTCAACCAAAGTTGCGCTGGATATGATGCAGCGTCTGAACGGCATGTTTGACGGTGACTGGTTACTGACCATCGCCGCCTATAACAGCGGTGAAGGGCGTGTGCTGAAGGCGATGAAACAGAACAAGGCGCGCGGTAAGCCGACCGACTTCTGGCATTTATCGCTGCCACGCGAGACCACGGTTTACGTACCTAAAATGCTGGCCCTGAGTGATATTCTCAAGAACAGCAAGCGCTACGGTATTAAGCTGCCAACCGCCAATGAGAGCCGTGCACTGGCTCGCGTTGAAGTGGGACAGCAGATTGAACTGACGCAGGCCGCAGATATGGCCGGTATGTCGCTCAGCAAGCTGAAGACATTCAATGCCGGGTATAAAAACGGCACCACCGCGCCAAACGGACCGCACTATATTATGGTGCCAAAGTCCAACGTGGCTCAGCTGCGCAATTCACTGGCTTCCGGTGATATTGCTGCGGTACAGCCCGGCGAGCTGGCGAAAGTCAGCGCTGCAGGCAATAGCTATAAGGTCCGCAAAGGCGACACCTTATCGGGCATTGCCAGTAAGCTTGGTGTGAGCGTTAGTGCACTGAAGCAGCAGAATAACCTGCGCAGTGCGTCAGTACGCATCGGTCAGACACTGACCGTTGGCAGCAAAGCTGGCGCGTCGCAGCTGGCGGATAACGGCAACAGCATCACCTACCGTGTGCGTAAGGGTGATTCTTTTGCCAGTATCGCCAAACGTCACGGTGTTAACACCAAAGACGTGATGCGCTGGAACAGTGACGCTAAAGACATTCAGCCCGGCGACAAGCTGACGCTGTTTGTGAAGAATAGCGCAACACCTGATACCTGATGCACCGAAAAGGCTGACTTTTGTCAGCCTTTTTCATTATTTACCTTTTCCTTTCCCGCAGTCAGACACACTTACGCGCAAACCTCATTATTATCGCCGCTGCGCCATGCCTTTAGCGGTCTGAAGTGGTTTATTGAGCAGGATGCGGCTTCAGCGCTGTTAATCATTCGCTTTGGCGTGCAGCACTTGGCTTAACGTTTAGCCGCGCCGGGACTGAATTCAACCAGCAGAGGATTGTGGTCAGAGGCACGCGTCACCAGCACCGACGCCTCGCTGACTTTCATGTCGCGGTAAAAGACAAAATCCAGCGGGCGGCCAAATGCCTTGCGTCGATGATCATCAGTAAAGTTTACTTCGCGCAGCGCCATCTCACGGGCAAAGCGGTAGAGCGCGTTCATACGCTGGCGGCTCCAGGCATTGAAGTCGCCGGCCATGATCACCGGCCCGCGATGATGCTGGATTTGCTCGCCAATCGGCCCCAGCTGTTTGCTGTACACATCAACGCCGAGGCTGAAATTGACCGCATGAATGTTCACCACCATCAGCATTTCGCCGGTGGGAAGCGGATAGGCAGTGACCAGAGCGGATTTAGACAGCCTCAGTAGCGGCTCACGTTCACGCAGCGGACAGCAGTAGACCGGATGGGCAGAAGCCAGCGTCATGACGCCAGAGGGGTGTTGTGGCAGCACAAAGGCCGGCACCTGATCGGCCGCAAGATAATTGCTGGTGGCGAACTGCACCAGTTCCGGTGTGGTCTGCGCCTCCTGCAGCAGCACCAGATGGGCATCTTTGCCGAAGCCCTGCAGTACTGACATCCAGTCTGCCCGCTGCTGTTTGAATATATTCCACACCAGCACGCGCAGGGTTGGGTCGGCTGGCAGCGGTGCACCGGGCGGTAACGCCTGCCCAAGATGCAGCATCGCCCCTGGCGGAAAAATCCGCTCAGCAGGCTGACCTGCTACATACCGCATTGCATAAGTTTTTTTTCGCACTGTCCCGCCTGGCTGATTTACGACTACAACTTCACCTGACTGTTATAGGGATTTTAGCGCGGGGTTTCAATTGCTGTTATTGATTGTCGGAATTCGCCTCACAGCCAGCAACGGCAACAGCCCACCATACGGCAGGCTGTTGTGCGGCTTATTCAATGATGGCTGCCGCACGCGGCTTATCCAGCTGGCCACTGAGGCGGACCAGCAGCAGAGCCGCAAACACGATGACGGCACCCACCCATGGCGTCTGCGCCAGACCGTAATGTTCCACGATGTGACCGCCGACGGTTGAACCCAGTGCGATGCCAATATTAAAGGCCGCGATATTCAGCCCTGACGCGACATCAACTGCGCCTGGCGCATAGTGTTCAGCCTTTTGCACCACGTAAACCTGCAGGCCAGGTACGTTAGCAAAGGCAAAGACGCCCATCACCAGCACCGTGAGCAGCGCGAGGTAATGCATGCTGGCGGTGAACTGGAATACCACTAACAGTATGGCCAGCGCGATAAAAATCAGCGTCAGCGCCGGTACCGCCCCGCGGCGATCGGCCAGCCTGCCGCCCCAGATATTCCCGATCGCCACTGCAATACCGTACCCCAGCAGCACGCCACTGACGGCGGTCGGTGAGAAACCGGCCAGTGACTGCATCATCGGTGCCAGGAAGGTGAAGGTGGTAAAGATGCCACCGTAGCCCAGCGCCGTAATCGCGTAAATCAGCAGCAGCCGCGGATTGATCATTACCGCGGCCTGCTGTGCCAGGGAGGTGGCAGGCGGCTGTGCGATGTTACGCGGTACCAGTATCATACTGCTGACCAGCGCAATCACGCCCAGCAGAGAGACCGCCAGAAAACTTTCACGCCAGCCAAAATGCTGACCAATCAGTGTGCCAAGCGGTACGCCGGTGACCAGCGCCACGGTTAAGCCGCCAAACATGATGGCTATCGCACTGGCGGCCTTCTCTTTGCTTACCAGGCTGGTCGCAATGGTTGAGCCGACGGAGAAGAAAACACCGTGCGCCAGACCGGTCAGCAGACGCGCCATCACCAGCGTTTCATAGTTGGGTGCCAGCCAGGCCACCAGATTACCGACGGTAAACAGCGCCATCAGCCCCATCAGCAACTGCTTGCGCGGCAGCTTGCCGGTTAAGGCGGTGAGCACTGGCGCGCCGACGGCTACGCCAAGCGCGTAGATGGATACCAGCATCCCGGCAGAAGGTAACGTAATGCTGAGCTGTTCAGCGATGGTCGGAATCAGCCCGACGATAACAAACTCGGTGGTTCCGATAGCGAAGGCGCTGATGGTCAGCGCCCAGAGTGCAAGTGGCATGGTTGACTCCCAATAATGTTTTGATGGGCGCCATTATCGACTCGTGCTTTAATAACAAAAAGAAGCAAAGTAACAATAAACTTTTGCCTGAGGAGGCATAATGAAGGCATCTTCAGAGGAGTTAAAAGTCTTTATCGCTGTGGTGGAAAGCGGCAGTTTTAGCCGTGCAGCGGAGCAGTTACAGATGGCCAATTCGGCGGTGAGCCGCACGGTGAAGAAGCTGGAGAACAAGCTTGGCGTGTCGCTGCTGACGCGTACCACCCGTCAGCTGGCGCTGACTTATGAAGGCGAACTCTATTTCCGGCGCGTGCAGAAGCTGATCCTTGAGATGGCGACAGCAGAGAATGAGCTGATTGAGCGCCAGCAGGCGCCACAGGGCGTGCTGCGCATCGACGCGGCTACACCGGTGATCCTTAACCTGCTGATGCCGATGATTAAACCCTTTCGCGAGCGCTATCCGGCGGTCACGCTATCGCTAATCTCTTCCGAAAGCTTTATCAACCTGATTGATCGTAAAGTGGATGTCGCTATTCGTGCCGGGGATTTAACCGACTCCACGCTGCGTGCCCGGCTGCTGTTCACCAGCTATCGTAAAATGGTCGCTACGCCAGCTTATCTGGCGAAATATGGTACGCCGGCGTCGGTGGAGGCGCTGGCACATCATCAGTGCCTCGGTTTTGTCGAGACGCCTCGTCTTAATCGCTGGCCCGTGTCGGCCAATGGCAGCGATCTGTATGAAATTGACGCGGCGATGTCATCAAACAGCGGAGAGACGATTAAGCAGCTGTGCCTTAACGATCAGGGTATCGCCTGTCTGTCGGACTTCATGGTGAATGCGGAAATTGCGGCGGGCACTTTTGTTGAGGTGCTGGCGCACCAGTCGGTACCGGTTGAGATGCCTTTTAATGCGGTGTATTACAGCGATTTAGGGGTGAGCCAGCGCGTGCGGGCCTTTATTGATTTTCTCAGCGAGTGGGTCAGAGATCAGCCCTGGCGCGTGCAGGGCTGATGCACGGGAGAATTAATCCCAGTCTGGTGCCAGGCCTTCCGGGCTGACCAGACGCTGCTGGCGATCCAGCGCGGCGATTTGCGCCATGTCGTCCGCATCCAGTGTCAGATCCTGCGCCGCCATATTGCTGGCCAGGTTCTCACGCTTGGTTGAGGAGGGAATCACGGCATAACCCAGTGCCAGTGCCCACGCCAGGACGACCTGCGCGGGTGTGGCCTGATGTTTCTGCGCAATCTGCTTTATCACCTGTTCTTTTAACGCTTCGCCATATGCCAGCGTCATGTATGAAGTGATATGAATGCCCTGCTGTTTCGCGAAGTCCACGACCTGGCGATTTTGCAGGAACGGGTGCAGCTCAATCTGGTTGGTCGCAATGTTCTCTGCGCCCACAGCGGCAATGGCCTCTTTCATCAGGGCAATCGGGAAGTTAGAGATACCAATCTGACGCGTCAAACCCGCCTCTTTCGCTGCCATCAATGCCTGCATGCTCTCTTTGACCGATACCGCTGCACCCGGCGATGGCCAGTGAATCAGCGTCAAATCGACATAGTCGGTACGCAGTTTCGCCAGGCTCTGCTGCAGGCTGGGGATCAGTTTGTCGGCGGCGAGATTCTCAATCCAGATTTTAGTAGTGATAAACAGCTCATCACGAGCCACGCCGCTTTCAGCAATAGCCTGACCTACGGCAGCTTCGTTTTCATAAATTTGAGCGGTATCGATGGTGCGGTAACCAAGTTCCAGTGCGGTTTTCACTGAATGAATAACAACATCGTCCTGCAGACGAAATGTTCCTAAACCAAAAGCGGGGATTGTCATGTTTTCCTCATCATTGCGTTGAATGTTGCGATGAGGCGTATTGTGGCAGGTTTATTGTTGCTGAAAAATCCGCTTATGAGCAGAGGAATTTTGCGTTTTACTCAACAATGGCAGGTTTTTAGCGGACATGAAAAAGCCCTGACTTTACAGTCAGGGCTTCTCAATTTAAGTGGCGGAACGGACGGGGCTCGAACCCGCGACCCCCTGCGTGACAGGCAGGTATTCTAACCAACTGAACTACCGCTCCACCGATTCTGTACTGATTTCAGACCGTCGCTGATTTCAGGTGTTTCGCCCTTTCCGCGTCACCGGGAAGGTCACGACCCGATTAGGGGTCTTAAATTGATGCCTGGCAGTTCCCTACTCTCGCATGGGGAGGCCCCACACTACCATCGGCGCTACGGCGTTTCACTTCTGAGTTCGGCATGGGGTCAGGTGGGACCACCGCGCTGTTGCCGCCAGGCAAATTCTGTTTTCGTCCGCGTCTTTCGCGCTCTGACTGCGTTGCCCCGCTCGCGCCGCTCAGTCACATACTTCTGTATGCTCCTTCACGTCGTCTCGCGTGCCGCCTTGTCACAGCACAAAATCCACTGGACGTAATCCGGTGAACAAAGCTGAAAATTCTTTCGGTCTCTCAGACCAAAACGCCTCTGGCGTTGTAAGGTTAAGCCTCACGGGTCATTAGTACCGGTTAGCTCAACGCATCGCTGCGCTTACACACCCGGCCTATCAACGTCGTCGTCTTCAACGTCCCTTCAGGACCCTTAAAGGGTCAGGGAGAACTCATCTCGGGGCAAGTTTCGTGCTTAGATGCTTTCAGCACTTATCTCTTCCGCACTTAGCTACCGGGCAGTGCCATTGGCATGACAACCCGAACACCAGCGGTGCGTTCACTCCGGTCCTCTCGTACTAGGAGCAACCCCCCTCAATTCTCCAGCGCCCACGGCAGATAGGGACCGAACTGTCTCACGACGTTCTAAACCCAGCTCGCGTACCACTTTAAACGGCGA
>NZ_VOQX01000250.1:0-1436 GCF_016643525.1 Pantoea sp. Morm
CGCGCCAGATTTACGCATGTTCTCAATCGCCAGCTCGATGTCGCCGTTCGCTTCGGTCAGCGCTTTTTTGCAATCCATCATGCCTGCGCCAGTACGCTCACGCAGTTCTTTTACCAATGCAGCGGTAATTTCAGCCATTCCAGAATCCTCGATTCGTCTCTGTGTGCGTTAACACTGTCAGAAACTTGTTGCGGAAAATTTACTCTGCCCCGCTTACCCGAAAGAAGCGTGACAAACTTAGATAAATAAAAGGGGCCTGTGCGGCCCCCTTAACAGATAACATCTGATGTCTAAGGGCTCTTAGAAAGAGCGAACCTTATTAAGCTTCAGCAGCTTCTTCAGCCTGCTCAGCCAGATCCTGTGAACGGCCTTCGCGCACGGTGGTCGCAACAGCAGTCAGGTACAGGCTTACAGCACGGATCGCATCGTCGTTACCTGGGATAACGAAATCAACGCCATCTGGATCAGAGTTGGTATCAACGATAGCAAATACTGGGATACCCAGGTTGTTTGCTTCTTTGATTGCGATGTGTTCGTGGTCAGCGTCAACAACGAACAGTGCATCCGGCAGACCGCCCATATCTTTGATACCGCCCAGGCTGTTTTCCAGCTTGGCCAGTTCACGAGCACGCATCAGTGCTTCTTTTTTGGTCAGTTTGTCGAAAGTACCGTCCTGAGACTGAGTTTCCAGATCTTTCAGACGCTTGATTGACTGACGAACAGTTTTCCAGTTGGTCAACATACCACCCAACCAGCGGTGGTTAACGAAGAACTGGTCGCAGCTCAGAGCTGACTCTTTTACCGCTTCGGCAGCAGCGCGCTTAGTACCAACGAAAAGGATTTTGCCTTTACGTGAAGAGATCTTCTGCAACTCAGCCAGAGCTTCGTTGAACATTGGTACAGTTTTCTCAAGGTTGATGATGTGAACCTTGTTACGAGCACCGAAGATGAATGGCTTCATTTTCGGGTTCCAGTAACGGGTCTGGTGACCAAAGTGAACACCAGCCTTGAGCATGTCGCGCATTGAAACAGTTGCCATGATTACCTCTAAAGTATGATTGGGGTTGGGCCTCCATGTATCCCATACAACCGACCTCTTTCAAGGCACCCCGGCGTATGTGTCGATACATGTGTGTTTTAGTACACATAATGAGTTTTATGCGTTTCCTGCCAGCCAACGAAACGAAGGTGACAGAGAATCGTCGGCGCGCTTTATACCATAACGCGCAGGAATACGCCAACAGTTGTTAGCAGCTTGAGCGAGGAGTCATCCCGATTTGGCAGCCTAATGACTGACTGCTAACATGACTGCCACAGAACTCATTATTGTCGAAAATGTCGGCAATTGCGGATTATTTAATGGCCATTTCAATCAAAACCCCTGAAGAAATCGAAAAAATGCGCGTGGCGGGCCGTCTGGCTGCTGAAGTGCTGGA
>NZ_VOQX01000251.1:0-1280 GCF_016643525.1 Pantoea sp. Morm
GCGCGCATCGACCGGCACGCGCTGCTGGGGCAGCCGGTCACGTTCACGCTGCCGACGCAGAGCCTGCTGTCGCCGCGCTACCTCAACGGGAAAATCACGCGGGTGGCGGTGCGCAGCGAGGAGCTGAGCGGGACGCGCTACGCGGTGTACCAGCTGCGGGTGGAGCCGGACCTGTGGCCGATGCGCCGGGACCGCAACCTGCGGATATTTCAGGGTCAGACGGTGCCGCAGATAGTGCAGACGCTGCTGCAGGAGAACGGGGTGAACGTGGAGACGCGGCTGGGCAGCAGCTACCGGGTGTGGGAGTACTGCGTGCAGTACCAGGAGAGCAGCTTCGACTTCATCAGCCGGCTGATGGAGCTGGAGGGGATTTACTACTGGTTCCGCCACGAGGCGGAGCGTCACGTGATGGTGCTGTGCGACGGGGCGGACCAGCACGAGGCGTTCGCGGGCTATGAGACGATACCGTACCACGTGACGGCGTCGGGCGGGAGCGTGACGGAGGAGGGCATCAGCCAGTGGTCGCTGTGCGAGAGCGTGACGCCGGGGATGTACAGCACGGACGACTACGACTTCCGCAAGCCGAACGCGTGGATGCTGCAGGCGCGGCAGAACCCGGTGTCGCCGGTGCCGGGGGCGGTGGACGTGTACGACTGGCCGGGCCATTTTGTCGACCACAGCCACGGGGAGTTTTACACGCGCATCCGTCAGGAGGTGTGGCAGGTGGCGCACCACAGCGTGAGCGGAACGGGGACGGCGACGGGCATCGCGCCGGGGTACCGGTTCGGCATCGTGAACGCGCCGCACTTCAGCGACAACGGAGAGTACCTGGTGACGTCGGCGCGGTACGACTTCGAGGAGAACGGGTACGCGAGCGGCGGCGGCGGTGCGCGGCACAACATCGCGTTCACGGTGCTGCCGTCGTCGGTGACGTACCGCGCGGAGCCGGCGACGGCGTGGCCGAAGACGCACGGTCCGCAGACGGCGAAGGTGGTGGGCCCGGCGGGGGAGTCGATCTGGACGGACCGCTACGGCCGGGTGAAGGTGAAGTTCCACTGGGACCGCCTGGCGAAGGGCGACGACACGAGCTCGTGCTGGGTGCGGGTGTCAAGCGCGTGGGCGGGCCAGGGGTTCGGCGGGGTGCAGATCCCGCGGGTGAACGACGAGGTGGTGGTGGACTTCATCAACGGCGACCCGGACCGGCCGCTGATCATCGGTCGCGTGTACAACGAGGCGAGCATGCCGCCGTGGGCGCTGCCGGCGGCGGCGACGCAGATGGG
>NZ_VOQX01000252.1:0-1234 GCF_016643525.1 Pantoea sp. Morm
CGGCTGCAGGAGATAACCCAACAGCGGATTAACGTTATTAGCCGCGACGCGCGCAGGCTGATCGGCAACCGGCTCAGCCGGATGCACTAACAGAGCAGACCTTCCCATATTCCTCTCCCTGAAAATAATACTGAATAATGGCCAGACAAAAATCCGCCCAATTAAGGCGCAAATAAGGCAGTGACTTTTTTTTAGCGTAAGAAAACTCAATCAATTATAAACAGCCCGCCGACGGCATGACACTTGGCCCTTGACAGACTGGCTGTTTATTTGCCTTTTATTGTTAAGCGCAACTGAAGCAATCCCGGCCAGAGTGCTGAAGTAATACGTAATATCGGTAACAGGAAACGCGTTAAACGGTGCGATTTTAATAAAACGCCACGCTTTGACACACTTACTCGCTAATTTGAGACCAGCTTAAAATGGAACATTCTAAACAGCCACTACGAAAAATCCTGGTGCCCGCTTTAAACTTACGTCAGCGTTTGTTTGCTACTCCTTAAATTACCTCATCTATTTCTTCTTAAGCCTGACGACAATGGCGCGCCCGGCGATATGTGTCGACGGTTACACCTCTGGTTTAACCAGGCAACAGCGCTTTTAATCATTCTTACCTTGCCCGTGACGGAAGCCGCTAATGAAAACCCGGCAATCTGCGGGTGCAATTCAGATTAACCTTAGAGGCGCTTTTCCCTTCCTTTATAAGCGCGCGCTATTCCCGCCTGACGGCTATCCATTGCCGGATAAATCATTTACGCCTCGCCGCCTGCTCTGTCAGGATTGAACGCATCAGTTCTCAATGATTGCTAATCAATAACTTTCAGTTATAAGGAGTGACCATGCGGGTTATTACGCTGGCGGGGAGTCCGCGTTTTCCTTCACGTTCCACGGCGCTGCTGAGTGTGTGCCAGCGGGCGCTGGAAGCGCGTGGCGTTGAGGTGATTCCGTGGAACATTCACAACTTTCAGCCGGAAGATTTGCTGTATGCGCGCTTTGACTCACCGGCACTGACCGCGCTGAAAGCGGATTTAGCGCTCGCGGAGGGGCTGATCGTCGCCACACCGATTTATAAAGCCTCTTTCTCAGGTGCGCTGAAAACCCTGCTCGATCTGCTGCCAGAGCGGGCGCTGGAACATCAAGTGGTGTTGCCGCTGGCCAGCGGCGGCAGCGTGGCGCACATGCTGGCCGTTGACTACGCGCTGAAACCGGTGCTGAACGCGCTGAAAGCGCAGGA
>NZ_VOQX01000253.1:0-1214 GCF_016643525.1 Pantoea sp. Morm
CTTGTACGTACACGGTTTCAGGTTCTGTTTCACTCCCCTCGCCGGGGTTCTTTTCGCCTTTCCCTCACGGTACTGGTTCACTATCGGTCAGTCAGGAGTATTTAGCCTTGGAGGATGGTCCCCCCATATTCAGACAGGATACCACGTGTCCCGCCCTACTCGTCGGACTCACAACTCATGCATCTTCGTGTACGGGGCTGTCACCCGGTATCGCGCGACTTTCCAGACGCTTCCACTGATGCACAAGCTGATTCAGGTCCTGGGCTGCTCCCCGTTCGCTCGCCGCTACTGGGGGAATCTCGGTTGATTTCTTTTCCTCGGGGTACTTAGATGTTTCAGTTCCCCCGGTTCGCCTCGTTTGACTATGTATTCATCAAACGATGATGCACAGAGTGCACCGGGTTTCCCCATTCGGACATCGACGGCTGTAGCGGTTCATATCACCTTACCGTCGCTTTTCGCAGATTAGCACGTCCTTCATCGCCTCTGACTGCCAGGGCATCCACCGTGTACGCTTAGTCGCTTAACCTCACAACCCACAGGCGTTTTGCAACGCTGCGGACTGCAAGCATTTGAGAGACCCGAACGCATCGCCATTTCATTCTTATTACGGAGAATGAATACGACGCGTCGTTTCAAATTTTCAGCTTGTTCCGGATTGTTAAAGAGCAAATACTTCGCAGCACACCGTCGCCGGTATACTCTGAAGTAAGTTTCAGTACTGTAATGGTGGAGCTAAGCGGGATCGAACCGCTGACCTCCTGCGTGCAAGGCAGGCGCTCTCCCAGCTGAGCTATAGCCCCATACAGTCACTGCAGAGACCATCTACATCCACTCACCAGGAGTCACGTTTCTCACACGGGAAATGTGATTTCGTCTCAGGCAAGGCATGTTTTCGCGAAGCATAGTGAACTATGCGAGCCGGAAACATAACGCAGCATGAGAAGAAATCTGGTAGGCCTGAGTGGACTTGAACCACCGACCTCACCCTTATCAGGGGTGCGCTCTAACCACCTGAGCTACAAGCCTGTAGAGGTTTTTTCTGCTCGTTACTTTTCTATCAGACAATCTGTGTGAGCACTTCGCGGGAAGGTATCTTCAGGTAAGGAGGTGATCCAACCGCAGGTTCCCCTACGGTTACCTTGTTACGACTTCACCCCAGTCATGAATCACAAAGTGGTAAGCGCCCTCCCGAAGGTTAAGCTACCTACTTC
>NZ_VOQX01000254.1:0-1202 GCF_016643525.1 Pantoea sp. Morm
GAACAGCGGTTGGGTCAGCGTAACCAGCCACGACAGCGACGCCAGCAGCACCAGCCGTGATACCAGCGCCAGCAGCAGGCCGAACACCCGCGCGCGGTCGCGCAGCGTCGGCGGCAGCTTCTCCACCAAGATGGCAATGAAAACCAGGTTATCAATACCCAGCACCAGCTCAAGAACGATTAGCGTGACTAATCCTGCCCAGAGCGACGGATCGATGATCCACTCCCACATACTTTCATCACCATAATGTCTAAAAATGAGCTTAGTCTGATGATAGTTAATCGTCAGACAGGGTACAAATACGCCCCGGCCGCGCGGATGTCGCGGGCTGGCGGCTTATTAGGATTAATCTTACCTTGTTCAGCCGGGCGATAAGTGAAAAGTATGGATAAACATCCTGTGTGGATGAAGACCACTATTTATTCTTATCCGGCGGCAAAAGCGTACATTTTTAATGCGACTAATCTGAAGACGGGTATCGAATTATTCTGAAATTTGGCGTGAAATTGCCTGGCGGGGCTGGCATCAATACTTATGGCTGGTAGTCTTTTTCCTAAAATAGTGCAGGGAAGACGGGGCCTACTTGTAAACAAGCCAGTAATAACTAGTATAGCAACGTGTTAGTAAATGTCTGCGCCAATGTTGTTAATAGCGCGCTGTTTAGCTTCTTAATGTTGTGAATTGTGATCGTGCACGGGTTAAGGCGGGTATTTCCCGGCGTGGCGACAAAGCGCGGACAAAAAATAGGGTGTTGTAAGCGGTATTGGCAGCGACAGCCAAGGGCGGTAGCGTGCCTGATGTGGTTTTCACAGGTTAAGAATTGTCTGGCCTTGCGGCAAAAGGAAGTCAGACTAATCTGTTGGTATTTATCACAATTTTCTTGCTTAACTGGAAAGAGAATTGGCCTAAATGCCGGGGAGTTCGCCGCAGTTTGTCTCGCTGGTTTAGTTAGTGCATCGCTCATTAATTACTCAGGCTTAGGCGTTAGGGATTAAGGGAAATAAAATAAAAGAGTCAAATATGCGCGATAATGAATTTACATATAAAAGTCTTCTGACAAAAATTTTACTGGCGTGCTCGGATTTAATTTGTTTCAACGCGGCATTGTTTATTGCACTCGCGCTGATTAATTCGTTCGCCGATTCTCCACTGGCAGATATTTCTGAAAAAGACCTCAACTTAAAAATCGCCACCCATGTCTG
>NZ_VOQX01000255.1:0-1177 GCF_016643525.1 Pantoea sp. Morm
CACGATCACGCCCGCATCTCCCCTGCCCGACAGGGTTGGAGTTTTGTCATCGGTAATGTCACCTGACTTCAGCGGACCGGTAACGCGGCCTTCGTCATCCAACACCTCACTCAGTGATGGCGTGCCTGGCACAGAGGTATCCAGCGTCAGCGCGAAGTTGTCAGAACGCGGGCTTTCGGCACCGAAACGATCGGTGTAGCTGGCGCTGAACACGTGGGTGCCGTCGGTGGTCAGTTCCGGCGTGAAGCTCCAGCGGCCATCGGCGCCGGCTTTTACACTGCCAATCACATTGGAGCGAATATCGTAGATTTTTACTACGCTGTCCGGCTGGGCAACACCGTACAGGGTTGGGGTTTTGTCATTGGTGTAGTTGCCCGGCGTCAGATAGGTATCCGCGCTGCCTTCATTATCGATCACGCGCATAATCTGCGGCGCTTCTGGTGCAGAGGTGTCGATATTGCGGATAAGCTGAGTTGATGGTCCCCAGTTACCCGCACGGTCCAGATAACGAATGCCGGCAACGTGCAAACCCTCTTTCATTTCCGGCGAGTCAAACTGCCATTTGCCGCTGCCATCAGCACGGGTAGTGTAAACTGTTTGATCAATAACGATCTGTACTAATGCATTGGGTTCAGCATTATCAGCACTCAACGAGATAATGTTTTTATTGATGGTTTTAATGGGTTTACCCGGAAACGGATCCGCGTCCATAGTGGTTGATTCTGCTGGTGTTACAGATACCGCTTCGTTAACCGCCTGAGTGACCACACCGTCAGCAATCGTCAGGTTGAAAGCATCAGAGATCGGGCTTTCATGACCAACCGTATCCTTCGCCATCACGGTCAGTTGGTGCTCGCCGTCTGCCAGCTCCGGCGTGATGCTCCATGCGCCCATTTTGTCTGCTACCACTGAGCCGATCTCTTTACCGTTATCGTACAGGGTAACAATGGTGCCAGGCTCTGCCACACCAGCCAGCGCTGGCGTTTTATCGCTGGTGGCTTCACCCGGCGTCAGGTAGTGGTCTTCCGCAGCAGCGTCATCAATCACGCGCCAGATTTCCGGTTTTGCCGGAGGCGTCGTATCCATATCAAGAATGAAGATAGTCGGATTACTCGGGTTAGTCGCTTTATCAATCGATACCAGCTGAATGACATGGGTGCCGTCTAACCAGCTGGTT
>NZ_VOQX01000256.1:0-1170 GCF_016643525.1 Pantoea sp. Morm
AAACAAAGAGATCACCGAGTGGCACCGCGTCGTGCTGTTCGGCAAGCTGGCCGAAGTCGCCGGCGAATATCTGCGTAAAGGTTCGCAGGTCTACATTGAAGGCCAGCTGCGCACCCGTAAATGGCAGGACCAGAGCGGCCAGGACAAATACACCACCGAAGTGGTGGTGAACGTGGGCGGCACCATGCAGATGCTGGGTGGTCGTCAGCAGGGCGGCAATGGCGGTGGCGCACCCATGGGCGGCCAGGGCGGCGGCAACAATAACGGCTGGGGCCAGCCGCAGCAGCCGCAGGGTGGGGGCAACCAGTTCAGCGGCGGCGCGCAGCAGCGTCCACAGCAGCAGAGCGCACCGGCGAACAACGAACCACCAATGGATTTCGACGACGATATCCCGTTCTGATTGGCGTACCGATCAACGCGTTATCCAGCCCTCGCTTCTGCGAGGGCTCCATTTCAAAAGCTCTTGTCCAACAAAACTTTTCTCTCCGCACGTTCATACAACGACGTTAATGCGCGCGCCACTCCCGCAGTAATTCTTCCGTGGTTTTAACCCGCACCGGATTGCCCGGCATGATCAAATCCGCCCACACCTCGTTGTGCTGATTAATGAGCTGCTGCGCTGACACATAAGTGCGATCGGCGGTGGTGTGGGCGTCGGCCGCCACGGTGATGTGATAGCCAAGGCTGGCCCCGACTTTGATGGTGGTATCGACACAATAATCGGTGGCGCAGCCGCAAATAACAAAGCTGTC
Source organism: Pantoea sp. Morm (assembly GCF_016643525.1). Classification (NCBI taxonomy): domain Bacteria; kingdom Pseudomonadati; phylum Pseudomonadota; class Gammaproteobacteria; order Enterobacterales; family Erwiniaceae; genus Pantoea; species Pantoea sp. Morm. The sequence continues at coordinate 753 of NZ_VOQX01000256.1, forward strand.
GATCTGATACTGTTCAAGCAGCGCCGCAAGCCCGGTCTGCCAGAAGCTGTCGCAGGCGGTTTTGGTCACATAAAGCGCGTCGGCCGGCTGTTCCAGTTCGGCGACAATCTGCCAGTCTGCGGAGTCGACGGCTAAATCCGGCCCGGCATGCTGAATAAAAATCACCTGATCGGCGGCGGCCATCAGCTGATTAATGCGGCCGCAGCGCCCGTCGCGGTCGTAACGCGGCGTTGCCAGCACGCCATTTTGCATATCCACTACCATTACCACCCGTTGTGCCATTGTCGCCTCCTTTATAAGTCAGGCACCAGTGTCGCGCTGAAGTGGCACGCGCGTAAAGCGATTGGGCTTTGCTTTTTTCGTGCGCGCCGCGCATGCTTACTGCCTGATTGCGTGTGGAGGTGTGTGGTGACGGTGG
>NZ_VOQX01000258.1:0-1136 GCF_016643525.1 Pantoea sp. Morm
AACTACACGCCAGAGCAGAAGGCGATTATCTGGGACAGATATAAGCAAGGTGATTCTCTGCATGATATCGCCAGAATGTTCGACAGATTTCATTCTTCCATCATGCCCACAATCCACCAGACAGGTGGCTACCGTCCTCCCGTTCGAAAGCGGCATCGATTAGCGCTTACGCTTGATGAAAGAGGGGAGATTTCCAGAGGGCTGGTAGCAAAACTCAGTATCAGGGACATTGCTGCCAACTTATCAAGAGCACCCTCAACGATTAGCCGCGAGGTCAGGAGGCACGGAGGTGCCAAGCAATACCGTGCAGCAAAAGCCGATACTGCTGCGTGGGAAAATGCTCTGAGACCAAAACCTTGCAAGCTAATTGAAAGCCCCACATTGTGTAAGATCATCGCAAAGAAGATGCATCAGGACAGATCGCCGGTTGGCTGAAACGCTGTTATCCGGATAATCAGGAAATGCATGTGTCACACGAAACGATTTATAAAACGCTTTTTATACAAACCCGGGGGGCATTTAAAAAAGAGCTACAGCAATGCCTCAGAAGCGGAAGAGCGGTTCGTAGATCCCGAACGTCATCACTTAAAGGGAAAGGATTAGGGAAAATCCCGAATGCGATACCTATCAGCGAAAGGCCACCGGAAGCCTCAGACAGAGCCATCCCTGGTCACTGGGAAGGTGATCTGATCCAGGGCTCGAAAAACTCCTATATCGTCACCCTCGTAGAACGCCATTCCCGCTTTGTTATGTTAGCCAAAATCAGGGACAACAAGACCATAACGGTTATATTTGCACTCATCAGACAAGCCCGGGAATTACCTGTTGAGCTATATAAAACATTAACCTGGGATCGGGGAGCTGAAATGACCAGCCACACCCGGTTTACTGTAGCAACAGACATCCAGATTTACTTCTGTGATCCTCAATCTCCCTGGCAACGTGGCTCAAATGAAAATACGAACAGGTTGCTAAGACAATATTTTCCAAAGGGAACTGACTTATCGGTTCACAGTCAGCAGAGACTAAACAGCGTTGCCAGACAGCTCAACGAAAGACCGAGAAAAACGCTAGAATATGAATCACCCGCAGAACGGTTCAATAAGTGTGTTGCGTCCATCAGTTGAACTCACAGC
>NZ_VOQX01000259.1:0-1104 GCF_016643525.1 Pantoea sp. Morm
TGCGCTGGGGCTGAAGGCGATTTTCCTCGTCACCACGCTGCTCGGGTTTACCGGTTTGTGGCTGGCGGTGCTGGCAGATTCAGGCGCAACGGCGCTGGTCACGGCCAACGCCTTGCGATTACTGCGTCAGCGTTAAGCCGCGCCTTTCTGAATCAGATACTGGTACGGCAGCGTTTCCGTCTGCTGTGCCAGCAGCTGATGTTCCATAAAGCGGCAGAAACCGGGAATATCACGCGTGGTGGCCGGATCGTCAGCAATGATCAGCAAGGTTTCGCCCGCCTGCATGGTGCGCACGGTTTTGCGCACCATCATTACCGGCTCAGGGCAGCGCAGGCCAAGGGCATCAAGCGTGTGGTCCGGCGCAGAAAAGGGATCGCTCATGATTCTCTGTCTTCATTTAAGGTGGGCGCTCATTCTAGCGCGCAAAATACACAGCGCAAGGCGATAACGATTGCGTTAAAATTAACCATTGCATTAATTGCGCAACGCGCTAAGATCGCCGCCGTTTTTTCAACAGATACTACGCTATCCCCTAAATAATTCGCGTTTTAGCAAGGCGGCAAGGGCGTGTATCCCCAGGAGCTTACACATGTAAGTGACTGGGGTACGCGAACGCAGCCAACGCAGCGACAACGCGAAGTATGACGGGGATAGTTGGGTTCCCTCACCCCATTACTAAAAAGGTCAGACATGATTGATTTCTCTGCACGTCAGCGCATGCATGCGCTGTTTTGGCTATCGCTATTCCATCTGCTGGTGATCACCTCCAGTAACTACCTGGTCCAGCTGCCGGTTTCCATCTTCGGCTTCCACACCACCTGGGGTGCGTTTAGTTTTCCATTTATCTTCCTCGCTACCGATCTCACCGTGCGCATCTTTGGCGCGCCGTTAGCCCGTCGTATTATTTTGGCGGTGATGATCCCGGCGCTGTTTATCTCTTACGTGGTGTCCTGTGTGTTTTACCAGGGCGAATGGCAGGGATGGGCATCGCTGGAACAGGTGAATCTGTTTGTCGCACGTATCGCCAGTGCCAGCTTTATGGCCTATGCGCTCGGTCAGATTCTGGATGTCCACGTTTTTAACCGTTTGCGTCGTTTACCGCAG